>JBGQGN010000014.1:0-17914 GCA_041497395.1 Methylomirabilia bacterium | reverse complement strand
CCTCATCACGCGGGACGAGGCGGCGCTCAAGCCCGACCCGTCGGGGCTCCGGCTGCTCGAGGCGGCGTTCCCCGAGCGGCGCATCTGGGTGGTCGGCGACTCCTGGGTGGACGGCGCGGCGGCGCAGGCCGGCGGCGCAGCCTTCATCGCCTACGGTGCCGATCCCGTCGAGCTCGCCCGCCGGGGCGTGGCGCCGCGCACGGTGCTGCGCGATCTGCGCCATCTGCCGGAGTGGCTCCGCACGGCCGCCTGGTAGCGATCCCTTCGCGACCGCATCGCGGCGCGCCGATCGCTTTGTCACCCTCGGTGTCTGTGGCATCCTGACCCTGGGCGAGACGGACGCGCGGCACGCGCTCCGCTCGACGGGCGGCCGTGCGGGATCCGCGCCGGCGGACGACGGGCCGGGAGGCCAGGGAGCGGACGGCGTGGAGCTGTTCGAGCAGGCGGCGCGCGAGAGTCGGCGCGAAGCGGCACCGCTCGCCGAGCGGATGCGACCGCGAAGCCTCGATGAGTTCGTCGGCCAGGCGCATCTCCTCGGGCCCGGGCGGCTCCTCCGCGCCGCCATCGAGTCGGGGGACCTCCACTCGATGATCCTGTGGGGGCCGCCGGGCACCGGGAAGACGACGCTCGCCTCCCTCCTCGCGGCGCACGCCAAGGCGCACTTCACCCCGTTCTCCGCCGTGCTCACCGGGGTCAAGGAGGTCCGGAGCCTCGTCGGCGAGGCCGAGGAGCGTCTCGCTCTCCGCGGCCAGCGCACGATCCTCTTCGTCGACGAGATCCACCGCTTCAACAAGGCGCAACAGGACGCGTTCCTGCCACACGTGGAGCGCGGCACCGTGACCCTGATCGGCGCGACGACCGAGAACCCGTCGTTCGAGGTGATCGCGGCGCTCCTCTCGCGCTGCCGCGTGTACGTGCTCGAGCGCTTGACCGAGACGGAGCTCGAGACGATCGTCCGCCGGGCGGTGGCGGACCCCGACCGCGGCCTGGGTCGCCTCGGCCTCGAGGTCGACCCGGAGGCCGTGGCGGCGATCGTGGGGCTCTCGGAGGGCGATGCCCGCACCGCGCTGAACATCCTCGAGGTCGCGGCGCGGCTCCTGACCGCGGACCGGCGCGAGCGCGGCGCGGCGCCGCACCTCACGGCCGAGTCGATCCGCGAGGCCGCGCAGCGCAAGGCGCTCCTCTACGACAAGGACGGCGAGCAGCACTACAACCTGATCAGCGCGCTCCACAAGTCGGTCCGCGACTCGGACCCCGACGCGACGCTCTACTGGCTGGCGCGGATGCTCGAGGCGGGTGAGGACCGGCTCTTCCTCGCGCGGCGGCTCGTGCGGATGGCGTCCGAGGACATCGGTCTGGCCGACCCGCAGGCCCTCCAGATCGCGCTCGCGGCCAAGGCGGCGTACGACTTCCTCGGGACGCCGGAGGGGGAGCTGGCGCTCGCGGAGGCGGCCGTCTACCTCGCCTGCGCGCCGAAGTCGAACGCCATCTACACGGCCTTCGACCAGGCGCGCGCGGACGTCCACGCCCGGCCCGCCGAGCCGGTTCCGCTCCATCTCCGCAACGCGCCGACCCGGCTCATGACGGGACTGGGATACGGCGCCGGCTACCGGTACGCCCATGACGATCCGGACGCCGTCGTCCTACAGGAGCACCTGCCCGCGGCGCTCCGCGGGCGCACGTACTATCACCCCGTGCCGCGCGGGTTCGAGCAGGAGATCCGCGCGCGCCTCGAGCGCTGGCGCGCCGAGCTCCGCCGCCGGAAGGCCGAGGAGGCCCCGTGACGCGATCCCCCGAACCCACCCGTGAACCCGAGCCCCGACCCGAGCCGCGGTCCCAGCCGCGAAAGGTCCGGGTCGGCGTGATCTTCGGCGGCCGCTCCGGGGAGCACGAGGTCTCACTCGCCTCCGCCGCCTCGGCCCTGGCGGCGATCGACCCGGCGCGCTACGACGTGATCCCGATGGGCATCACCCGCGACGGCCACTGGCTGGTCGGGGGCGACCCGCTCCGGGCGCTGGCGGAGGCGGCCGGCGTCCCGCTCGCCTTGCCGCCGAGCGTCCCGTCGGCGAATCCGGGATCCGGCCACGCGCTCGCCCGCGTGGCCACGGCCGGTGGGCTGCCGGCCGGGACGGCGGCGAGTCTGGACGTCATGTTCCCCCTCGTCCACGGGCCTTACGGCGAGGACGGCACCCTCCAGGGTCTCCTCGAGCTGGCCGACGTCCCCTACGTGGGCGCCGGCGTCCTGGCCTCGGCCGTCGGGATGGACAAGGCGGCGATGAAAGCTGTGTTCCGGGCGCACGACCTCCCGGTCGTCCCGTACCTCGTCCTGCGTGACCACGAGTGGCGCGGGGCGCCGGGCGCCTGGCGGCGGCGCGTCGCCGACGAGCTCGGCTATCCCTGCTTCGTCAAGCCCGCCAACCTCGGCTCGAGCGTGGGCATCTCGAAAGTGACGGCGGAGCGCGCGCTCGAGGCCGCCGTGGCGACCGCCTTCACCCACGACCGGAAGATCCTCGTCGAGCGCGGCGTGCTGGGACGGGAGATCGAGGTGGGCGTGCTCGGCAACGACGAGCCGGAGGCCTCGGTCCCCGGAGAGGTCCTGCCCGGCCGCGAGTGGTACGACTACGAGGCCAAGTACACCGACGGGATCGCGAAGCTCCTCATCCCGGCCCCCTTGGCCCCGGCTCTTACCGCGGAGTTCCGCCGCCTGGCCGTCGCGGCCTTCCGGGCGATCGACGCGGCGGGTCTCGCGCGCGTGGACTTCTTCCTCGACACCGATGACCGGATCTGGGTGAACGAGATCAACACGATCCCGGGGTTCACCCGCTTCTCGGCCTACCCGCGGCTCTGGGAGGCGAGCGGCCTCCCCTACCCCGCGCTCGTCGACCGCCTGATCGCGCTCGCCCTCGAGCGCCACGCGCGCAAGCGGCGGCTTGCGACCCCAGCGCCACCGGGGACCGAGCCGGGTGGAGGAGCCTAGCGCTCCCGGCCGGGGCGACGGGGCGCGCCTCTCGCGGCGGCCCGTGACGGTCGTCCTGGCTGGAGGCGGGACCGGAGGCCACACGGCTGCAGGCTTGGCCCTCGCCAAGGCCCTCGGGGCCCGCCTCGGCGACGGCGTCCGACTCGTCTGGATCGGAAGCCAATCGGGCATCGAGGCAACGTGGGTGCCGGCGGCCGGCATTCCGTATCACGCGATCCCGACCGGCAAGCTCCGCCGTCAGCTCGCGTGGCGCAACGTGACGGACCTGACGCTCCGGGTGCCGGCGGGTTTCGGTCGCGCGCTCGCGCTCCTCGGGCGGCTCCACCCCGACGTGGTCGTCGCGACCGGCGGGTTCGTCGCGGTCCCCACCGCGGTGGCGGCCGCCGTGCGACGCCGTCCGCTCCTCGTCCACGAGCAGGTCGTCGTGCCCGGGCTGGCGAACCGGCTGATCGGCCGGCTCGCGGACCGCGTCGCCGTGACCTTCGCCGCGTCGGCCTCCGCGTTCCCGGAGGGGAAGGTCGTGGTCACCGGCAACCCCATCCGCCCCGAGCTCCACACGGGCCGGCGGGACCGCGCGTTCGCGCGGTTTGGCCTCGATCCCGCCCTCCCACTCACGTACGTCACGGGCGGCGCGCTCGGTGCCCATCGCGTGAACCGGATCGTCGGGGCGGCGCTCGCGCCGCTCCTCCAGCTCACCCAGCTCGTCCACCAGTCCGGCGACAACGTGTACGGAGACCTTGCGTGGCTCCGGGGCGAGGCCTCGCGGCTGCCGCCTCCGCTCGCCGCGCGGTACCGGGTGATGGCCCTCGTCGGCGAGGAGCTCGGGGATCTCTACGCCGCCGCGAGCCTCGTCGTGGGCCGCGCCGGCGCCGGCACCGTGACCGAGCTCGCGGCGCTGGGGCTGCCCGCGATTCTCGTCCCCCTCCCCGGCGCCCGCGGCGACGAGCAGACGGCGAACGCGCGGGTCCTCGCCGACGCGGGCGCTGCGGTGCTCCTGCCGGAGACGGAGCTCACGCCGGAGCGCCTCGTCCGCGAGGTGAGCCATTTGCTCGCCGATCCGGGGCGGCTCCGGACGATGGCCCAGCACGCGCGCGCCCTCGCCATGCCCGACGCGGCGGAGCGGCTGGTCGACCTCGTCCTCGAGCTGGCTCGCCCCGCCTGACCCGGGGCCGCCGCGCGGGCCCCCTTGCGGCCGCCCCGGCCGTCGCGGGAGACTGGGGTACTGGTAGATCGTGCGCCACGCGCACGTCCTGACCGGCCTCACACATGACACCCGAGACACGGTACGCCCGGAGCGGCGACGTCAACATCGCCTACCAGGTCGTGGGCGACGCGCCGCGGGACCTCGTCCTGGTGCCCGGCTGGGTGTCGAACATCGAGGTCTTCTGGGAGAACCCGACGGTCGCGCGCTTCCTTCAACGCCTGGCGTCGTTTGCCCGCCTCATCCTTTTCGACAAGCGGGGCACCGGACTCTCAGATCGCGTCGGCGATCTGCCCAACCTCGAGACCCGGATGGACGACGTCCGGGCGGTCATGGACACCGTCGGCTCGGAACGGGCGGCGCTCTTCGGCTACTCCGAGGGCGGCCCGATGTGCGCGCTCTTCGCGGCGACCTATCCGGCGCGGACAACCGCGGTGATCGCGGTCGGGAGCTACGCCCGCCGGACGTGGGCGCCCGACTACCCCTGGGGTGCCACACTGGAGCGACACCGACAGTTCATCGAGCGGTGCCAGCGGGAGTGGGGCGGGCCCGTGGGGCTCGACGACCGCTGGCCCAGCGCCGCCCAGGACGAGCGCGTCCGCCAGTGGTGGGGGAAGCTCCTCCGGATGGGCGCGAGCCCGGCAGCCAACCTGGCGCTCCTCCAGATGAACGCGGAGATGGACGTCCGGCACGTGCTGCCCGCCATCCGCGTGCCCGCGCTCATCCTCCACAGCGCTGGCGATCGGGCCCTTGCCGTCGGCGGTAGTCGCTTCATGGCCGAGCAGATCCCGGGAGCCAGGTTCGTGGAGCTGCCGGGCGTCGATCACGTGCCGTGGGGGGAGGACGCGGACGCGATCCTCGACGAGATCGAGGAGTTTCTCACGGGCGTCCGGCACGGCCCCGAGCCCGACCGAGTGCTCGCGACCGTCCTCTTCACCGACATCGTCGGCTCCACGGAGAAGGCCGCCGCCCTCGGCGATCGCCGATGGCAAGATCTCCTCGAGGGACACCACGACCTCGTCCGCCGCGAGCTCGGTCGCTTCCGGGGCCGCGAGATCGACACCACGGGCGACGGGTTCCTCGCCACCTTCGACGGCCCTGCCCGGGCGGTCCGGTGCGCCAGCGCGATCACCGACGGCGTCCCCGCGCTCGGGCTCGCGGTCCGCGCCGGCCTGCACACCGGCGAGGTCGAGCTCCGGAACGACAAGGTCTCCGGGCTCGCCGTCCACATCGGCGCTCGCGTCGCCGCCGCCGCCGGGCCGGGCGAGGTCCTCGTGTCCAGCACCGTCAAGGACCTGGTCGCGGGCTCCGGCCTCCGCTTCCAGGACCGCGGCCGCCAGACCCTCAAGGGCGTGCCGGGCGAGTGGCATCTCTTCGCGCTCGAGGCGGAAGGCCGGCGCGCGTGAAGCGCCTCTGCGTCTTCTGCGGGTCGGCGCTCGGCCGGCAGACCACGTACGCCGACGCGGCGCGCGCGCTGGCCACGGCCCTCCTCGACCGGGGGCTCGGCCTGGTCTACGGCGGCGGGTCGGTCGGGCTGATGGGAACCATCGCGGACGCCGTTCTCGCCGGGGGTGGCGAGGTGATCGGCGTGCTACCGCGGGGTCTCGCGCGCAAGGAGCTTGCTCACGACGGGTTGACCGAGCTCCACCTGGTGGGCTCGATGCACGAGCGCAAAGCGCGGATGGCCTCGCTGGCGGACGGCTTCGTGGCTTTGCCGGGCGGCCTCGGCACGCTCGAGGAGATCCTCGAGATCCTCACGTGGGCCCAGCTCGGCATCCACCGGAAGCCCGTGGGCCTGGTCGACGTCGGGGGCTACTGGACGGGGCTCCTCGCGCTCCTCCGGCACGCCGTCGGGGAAGGCTTCGTCCGGCCCGAGTACGCGGCCCTCCTCCTGGTCGAGCCTGCCCCCGCGGCACTCCTGGATCGCTTCGCGGCGTGGCGGCCGCCGATCGCACCGCCCGTCTGGCTCGACGCGACCGAGACCTGAGCGCGCGTGAGCCAGCGTTCCGCGATCGACCCCGCGGCCGCCGCGCTGCTGGTCGTCCTGTGCGCGGTCTGGGGCGCCGGCCAGGTGGCGATCAAGGTGGGCAACCAGGGTATCTCGCCCCTCTACCACGCGGCGATCCGCTCCGCCGGGGCCGGCCTCCTCGTGTGGGGCTGGTCGGCGTGGCGCGGGATCTCGCTTGTTCGCCGCGACGGGACGGCCGTCTACGGCGCGACGATCGCGACCCTCTTCGCCCTCGAGTTCGTCTGCGTCTACTGGGGCTTCATGTACACGACCGCGTCCCGCGGAGTGCTCTTCATCTACGCGGCGCCATTCTTCGTCGCGCTCGGCGCCCACTGGCTCTTTCCCGCGGAGCGCCTCCACGGAACCAAGATCGCGGGGCTGGCGGTGGCCTTTGTCGGCCTCTCGCTCGCGTTCGCCGACGGACTACGGCTACCGACTCGCCTCGAGGTGCTGGGGGACGTCCTCGAGCTCGCGGGCGCCGTCCTCTGGGCCGCGACGACGCTCATCATCAAGGCGCGAGGTCAGGCTACCACCCCGCACCGGACGCTCTTCTACCAGCTGGCGGGCTCGGCGGTGCTCCTCGGGGCGCTCGCCGCGGTGAGCGGCGAGTCGGGTGTGACGAGCCTCGGCGTGCCGGTCGTGGTCGCGGTGGCCTATCAGGTCGTCGCCCTCGCGTTCGCGAGCTACCTCGCCTGGTTCTGGCTTCTCACTCGGTACCCGGCCTCGCTTCTGCACGCGTACACGTTCTGGACTCCCCTCTTCGGGCTCCTCGCGGGCTGGCTCTTGCTGAGCGAGCCGGTGACACCGGCGCTCGTCCTCGCCATGGCCTGCGTGGCGCTGGGACTCTACCTCGTCAATCGGCAACCGAACGCCGCCGGCGCGACGCGAGTAGGAGCCGGCGACGCTTAGAGCCGGGGCCGCCGGCCCCGGAGGTCGAACCGGAGGGGGCAGCCCTCGCAGCGTGGCCGCGCCCGGCAGTGCTCCTTGCCGGCGCGGACCAGGAGCGCGTGGAATTCGTTGAAGAGCGCGGGGTCGTGCGGCAAGTGAGCCATGAAGAGCGTCTGCACGGTCGCGTAGTCCGCGTCGGGCGCGACCAGCCGGTGCCGCGCCAGGATCCGCCGCGTGTAGGCGTCGACGACGAAGATCGGACGGCCGGCGGCATAGAGCGCGATGGCGTCGGCGGTCTCCGGTCCGATGCCGGCAATCCCGCGAAGCTCGGCGCGGAGCGCGGGAAGCGGGAGGGCGAGAAGCCGGCCGAGGCGTCCTCGGTGGCGCCGCGCCACGTGCCGGGCGAAGGCGCGGAGCCGGCCGGCTTTCACGCGAAACGTCCCGGAGGGACGGATGAGCAGGGGGAGCCGGGCCGAGGGCAGCGCGAGGACGCCGCGGAGGTCGAGGACCCCGGCGGCGCGGAGCCGGGCGATCGCCCGCTCGGCGTTGCGCCAGGCGGCGTTCTGCGTGAGGATCGCCCCGACCACGATCTCGAAGCGGGAACGGGTCGGCCCCCAGCGCTGCGGGCCGTACCGCCGGTGGAGGCGGTCGTAGAGCCGGAGCAGGCGGCGACGACCTGGGTCGGGCCGTGGCAGGAGCGGCGGCGGCGCCAGCATGGGGGTCTCATTATAAGGACGACGGACGCCAGGCGGCGCAAGCGGGCGCTCGCGTGGGGCCTCGTGCTCGGCGGGCTCCTGCTGCCCCGAGCCGCCGCGGCGGAGCCGGTCGCTCTGACGGTGGCCATCGGCGGGCCCGCGGAGGACCCAGCGTACCTGCCGGTCCACGCCGCGCTGGCGCTCGGGACGTTCGAGGCCGAGGGCGTCAAGGTGACGCTCAAGCGAGCGAAGCACCCGACCGGAGCCGTGGCGGCGCTCCGAGACCGGGAGACCGGGATCGCGGTGACGACCCTCGACGAGGCGATCCGGGGCGCCTGGGCGCGGAAGATCCCGGTGCAGGTGCTGGCCGCGCACGTCCGAGCGCCAGCGGTCGCCCTCCTGGTCGCCCCGGCCGCCCGGGATACGGTGCGCCGGGTCGAGGATCTCCGGGGCAAGGCGGTGGGAATCCCCGGCCCGGGGACTACGGGGCATCTCCTGCTGGCCGCGCTCCTGCGCGGAGCCCGCATCCAGCCCTGGCAGGTCGACACGCGCAGCGTCGGGAGCACGGCCCTCCTGGCGCAGCTGGGCACCGGCGACCTGGCGGCCGCGATGGTGGAGGAGCCCTGGGTGAGCCGACTTCTCGCCGCGGGGCGAGCCGGCGTCCTGATTGACTTCCGGCAGCCGGCGGAGGTCGAGCGCGTCCTCGGAGGGCCGTTCTACGAGGTGGTGAGCGTCGCAGTCACGCCGTCCAAGGACGACAAGGACAAGAAGGAGACGTCGAAGGCCGGCGCGGATGCCAGGAAGGGGACGCCGGCCCGCATCGAGCCGCCTCCCGAGACCGCCCTCGCCGCCTACGCGCGCGCGGTGGCCCGAGTCCAGGCCTGGCTCGCGATCACCCCGCCGGCGGTCGTCGCCGAGCGGCTGCCGCCCGCGCTCGTCGGTGACCGCGCACGCTTCGAGGCGCGGCTGGGCGCGCAGCAGGCAGCCTACGCCGGAACCGGTGACGTGACCCGTGAGGGGTTCGAGGCGACCATTCGGGTGCTCCGCGGGGGCGGCAGTCCCTGGCCGGTCTCGCTCACCGTGGGCCCGGACGACCTCGCACCGCCGCCCGGCGTCGCCGAGGCTCGGCGCCAGCTCGGGGCGTCACCGCCGCCGCCCTAGCGCACTCCTCGGCCACGCTCAGGCGTCGGCGGGCGCGAGGCCGAACGCACGGAGGAGGCGGGCCGTCGTCCCGAGCGGCAGGCCCACGACGTTGGTGTAGCAGCCCTCAACCCGGGTGACGAGATGCCCGCCGGCGCCCTGCACGGCATAGGCGCCGGCCTTGTCGTCGCACTCGCCCGTGGCGACGTAGGCGTCGATCTCGAGGTCGGTGTAGGACCGCATGAGAACTTGGCTGGTGACGGCCGCCGCCGCCTCGCGCCCGCCCGGGTCGGCGAGCCGCAGCACCACGGCCGTGACGACCTCGTGAGTCCGGCCGCGGAGCGCGCGAAGCATGGCGCGCGACTCATCCCGCGAGGCGGGCTTGCCCAGCGGGTGGCCGTCGAGCACGACGAGCGTGTCCGCCCCCAGGATCAGGGCCGGCGATTCCCCCGCCGCGCGGAGGCGATCGGCGATGTCCCGGGCCTTGGCCCGGGCGAGGGCCGTGGCCAGCGCCGACGCCGTGATCCCCGGGGTGAGCCTCTCCTCGATCCCGCTCGGGCGCACCTCGAAGGGCACGCCGAGCCGCGCGAGGAGATCGCGCCGGCGGGGGGACGCCGAGGCCAGGATCAGGCGCACGCGAGCCGGGTGACCGGAGAGGACCGCCGACGGCGCGGCGCGGGCGGCGCCTGCCCTATCCGACGATCAGCGGCTCGGCGTCCGTGATGACGCGGGTGCAGTCGGCCACGACCTTCCGCAGGAACACGGGCAGGCTCAGCATGTGCTGGTGCGCGAGCCCGTCATAGAAACGGAGCTGGCCCGTCACGCGCTCGGCCACCCGCCGGTCGATGGCGGCCGGCGTCAACGCCCCGGGGTCGTCGCGCTTGCCGCACACGGCGAAGCCCCACGGCGTCCCGAAGCAGGGGATGAACGACTGGTAGGGTCCGACGAACGGGAAGACGGCCTGGAGGGTGTGGTTCATGGCCGCGTAGAAATCCAGCTCGCCGAGCTTGGTCATGCCGGCCTGGAGCGCCAGCGTGCCGTGGGGTGTCAGGCGGTCGCTCAGGAGCTGGTAGAACTCCCGGGTGAACAGGAGGCAGGCGGGGCCGGCCTCCAAGGGCTCCGTGAGGTCGACGATGGCCACGTCGAACCGCTCGGGCGTGCGCTCGAGCCAGCCGCGTGCGTCCTCGTGCCGGAGCTCGGTGCGCGGGTCTTCGAAGGCGCCTCGATGCATCTCGGGGAGATGGGTCCGGCAGGCCTCGACGACGCGGCCGTCGATGTCCACCATGACGGCTCGCCGGATCGACGGATAGCGGAGGATCTCACGGAGCGTCGCCCCCTCCCCGCCCCCGATGACCAGCGCGCTTTCGGGGTGGGGGTGGAGGACCATGGCGGGGTGGACCAGGGTCTCGTGGTAGATGAAGTCGTCGGCGACGCTCGACTGGATGCGCCCGTCCAGGACGAGGCACTTGCCGTAGCTCGCGGTCTCGAGGATCTCCATCTGCTGGAACTCGGTGCGAAGGGAAAAGATCGTCCGGACGATCGCGTGCGCGTGCCCCTCGACCGACGTCGTGGCCTCAAAAAACCATTTGTAGGGATTCTGTTGCGCCATTCGCGGCGACGCCCTCCTTGACCTTGTTCGCAAGTCCAGCCATGCCGGGAAAGACGCCCCGCTTGACCTCCACGCAGGACGCCCGGCTCGCGCCAAACTGCTCCACAAGGTAGTTGGCGGCCTCCGCCGGCTTGAGTGTCTCGCCGCACGAGAAGATGTCCACGGCGGCGTACCGGTGCTCGGGCCACGTGTGGATCGAGAGATGGGACTCGGCGATCACCACCACGCCGGAGATCCCGAACGGGTTGAACTCGTGAAAGACGACGTCGATGATCGTGGCCTCCGCCCGCTTGGCGGCCTCGACCATCGTGCGCTTCACGGACTCAAGGCTGTTGAGGACCTCTGAGCTGCAGTCATACAGCTCGAGCAGCAGGTGACGACCCAGGCTCTCCAATCACCGACCCCCTCTCCTTGCCCGCGACGGGCGTCGATCATCGAACTGCGACACCGTCTCGTTGGCGTCGCGCTCGCTGTCGCCGCGGCATCGTCTTCGCCGACGCGACACAGGGCGAAAGTCGGCTGAATTATAGAGCACGAACGAGACAGCGCAAGGAAAAAATGCTTGCGTTTTACTTTCGCGCCAGTGATGATGACGACCGGCCGCGGGCGAAGATGACGTTCGGGCACACCGCTCGCGTGACGAGAGCGGCGCGGAGGGAGGTGGCGATGTTCTGGAAGCAGGTGACCAAGGCTTCGGTGACGGCGGGCACGGCCGAGGGCGGGACGCCGCTGAACGCGTTCGACAACGCGCTGCTGGCGGCGGGCATCGGCAACGTCAACCTGATCAAGGTCTCCAGCATCGTCCCGCCGGAGGTCGACATCGTCGATCTGCCCCAGATCAAACCCGGGGCGCTGGTGCCGACCGCCTACGCGGCCATAACCAGCACGACGCCCGGTCAGATCATCGCCGCCGCCGTCGGCTACGCCTTGCCCGTCGACCGCACGAAGGCCGGGGTGATCATGGAATTCCACGACGTCACCGATCGCGGAACGGCCGAAGAAGCCATCCGCGGGATGCTGGCCGAGGCCTTCCGCGTGCGCGGCGAGGCCATCCGCGAGGTGAAGGTCGTGGCGGTGGACCACCGGACCGAGCGGGCCGGCTGCGCCCTGGCCGCCGTCGCGCTCCTCTCGGAGGACGATCTGCTGTAGGGCGCCGCGCCGGCGCCGCCCGGGCGCGCCCGCGGAACCCGGCCGCCCTCCGCCACCGACCATGCCCCTGACCCCCGCCCGCCCCCGTTTCCTGTCCGCGCGCCCGGATGCCGCCGGCGCCGACGTCGTCCTCTACGGCATCCCCTTCGAGGGCCGGGTCAACCAGCGCAAGGGCGCGTTCCAGGGGCCCGGGGAGATCCGCCGGGCGTCGGATCTCATCGAGACCTACTCCCCCCACCTCGCCGCCGACCTCGCCGATCTGGCGCTCGCGGATGCGGGTGACGTCCAGGTGCCCGACGTCTCGCCCCGCGAGGCCCTCCAGGCCGCGGCGGCCGAGCTTCGGCAGGTGCTCGTGCCATCCCAGCGGTGGGCGCTCCTCGGGGGCGACCACACCACGACGGCAGCCGTCGTGGAGGTGGCGCTCGAGCACTACCCGGAGCTTCGCGTGGTCCAGTTCGACGCCCACCCGGATCTTCGCGGCGAGTACCTCGGCGAGCCGTGGAACTACGCCTCGGCGATGACGCGGGTGCTCGACCATCTCGGGGCCGACCGCCTCTACCAGATCGGTCTCCGTACCGGGGACCGGGAGGAGTGGGAGCCGCCGCGCGGGACGCACATCTTCCCCGGGTGGGCGGGTCCGGCGGGAGATGCGGCGGCCTCGATCGCCGGCGCGCTGGCGGGGCAGCCGCTCTACGTGACGATCGACATCGACGTGCTGGACCCCTCGATCGCCCCCGGGACGGGCGCTCCCGAGCCGGGCGGCATCAGCGTGCCGGATCTCCTCACGGCGCTCCGGCACCTCGGCGGCGCGCGGGTGATCGGCTTCGACCTGGTGGAGGTCTCCCCGCGCTGGGACCCCTCGGGGCGCACGGGGATCACGGCCGCCGCGATCGTTCGCGACGCGATCCTCACATGGTGGGGGCGGCGATGACGGCCCGCCGGCGGACCCGCCGCCGGGCGGCACCCTACGCCGCGCCGCTCTACTACCACATCGCCTTCGAGCTCAACCGGAAGGCGGAGACCGACTTCCTCGCCGCGTGCTTCCGGAAGTACGCGCGAGGATCGGTCCGCCACGTCCTCGACGTGGCGTGCGGGACGGGCCATCACAGCCTCCGCCTGGCCCGGCGAGGCTATCGCATGACCGCGCTGGACCTCTCGGCGCCCTCGATCGCGTTCCTCGAAGCGGAGGCGGCGCGCCTCGGGCTCGACGTGGCGACCGTCGTCGGCGACATGACGGACTTCCGCCTGCCCAAGCCGGTCGACGCGGCGATCTGCATGCAGGACTCGCAGGGGCACCTGCTCGAGACGGCGGCGCTCTTGGCTCACCTCCGGGCGGTCCGGCGGAATGTCCGCCCGGGCGGCCTGTTCATCTTCGACCGGCTGGTGCCGAACGGCTGGAGCCCCGGAGCTCGCTGGACCTGGACGCGGCAACGGCGGGGAATCACGGTCCGCACGACCTTCCAGACGCTGCTCGACTACGACGTGGCGCGCCAGGTCTGCCGGGAGGTCATGCGGTTCGACATCAGCGAGAAGGGCCGGACCCGCACCGTGGTCCAGCGGCACCCGACCCGCATCGTGTTCCCGCAGGAGCTGCGGGCGCTCGTCGAGCTGGCCGGCGGCTGGGAGCTGTGCGGGTGGTTCTCGAACTTCAGCCTGAGGCGCCCCCTCGAGAAGAGCGCCGCCGCGCTCGTGATGATCGCCGCACTCCGCGCCCGCTAGGGCGCAGACTTTGACTTCCGGACACGCGCGGGCCGTGTTGCGCGAATTGTTCGGAGGTGAAAGTCTGGCCCCGTGACGCGGCTCGTCCTTCGTCCCCAGCGCGAGGCGCGGATCCGCGGCGGTCACCCCTGGATCTACCGGGCCGATGTCGCGCGGCTCGACGGCCCCTGGAAGGACGACGAGGCGGTGACGGTCTGCGCTGCGGACGGCCGCGTCCTCGGGCGGGGCTTCTACAATCCCCGCCCCCAGATCGTGTGCCGGCTGGTGACGCGGCACGACGAGCCCGTCGACGACGCCTTCCTCCGCCGGCGTCTTCACGCCGCCTGGGCCTTCCGCGGAACCCTGGGCTACGAGGGAGACGCCGCGCGCGTCGTCTTCGGTGAGGGCGACCACCTGCCGGGGCTCGTCGTCGACCGCTACGGCGACGTCCTGACCCTCCAGGCGCTGACGCGGGGGATCGCGGCGCGGGCCAGCCGGCTGGCCGAGCTGGCGGCCGAGGTCACCGGCACGCGGGCGGTCTACCGCCGCGGCGACCCCACGGCCGCCGCCATCGAGGGGTTCGACGACCTGAGCGGCTGGCTCGTGGGCCGGGCGGAGAGCGTGGTCGAGATCCGTGAGGGGCCGTGCCGTTTCCACGTGGACCTCGAGGGCGGCCAGAAGACCGGCTTCTACCTCGACCAGCGGGAGAATCGCGCCACGATCGCGGGCCGCGCCGCCGGCCGTGCAGTGCTGGACGCCTTCGCCTACACGGGCGCCTTCGCCGCCTGGGCGCTCCGGAGCGGCGCCACGTCCGTGCTCGCGCTCGACAGCTCCAGCGCCGCCTGTGCGCGGGCTGCGGCGCACCTCGCCGCGAACGCGCCGCCCGGCCGCGCGGCGCGCCACGAGGTGCTCGAGGCCAACGCCTTCGACACGCTCCGCGCCTTCGAGCGAGACGGCCGCCGCTTCGACCTCATCGTCCTCGACCCTCCGCCCTTCACCCGGCGGCGGTCGGCGGTCGACGCGGCGCTGCGCGGCTACAAGGAGATCAACCTGCGCGCGTTCCGTTGCCTCCGGCCGGGCGGGCTCCTCGCCACCTTCTCCTGCTCCCATCACGTGAGCCCAGCTCTCTTCGAGGATGTCTGCCGCGCGGCGGCCGAGGACGTCGGGCGCCCGGTGCGCGTCGCCGCCCATGTGAGCCAGGCCCGGGACCACCCAGTGCTCCTGGCGGTGCCCGAGACGCGCTACCTGACGGGACTCGTCCTGGAGGTGCTGGAGTAACCGGACGCGCCGCTCACGGGCTCGTCGAGCGCCGAGCGCGGGCGCGGCAGAAGAGGGCAAGGCCCGCCCCGACGAGCCCGACCGCCACGATCCCGAACGCGATGGTGTTGTAGCCCACCAGCACCTGCTTGGCCCACTCGAGATGCGTACCGGTCAGCACGCCGAGGCCGACCACGAGCGCGTTCCACACGACGACCGAGAGGCCCGCCCACCACAGGACCTTCCAGGCCGAGAAGCGGGCCAGGCCGGCGGCCGGCATCACCAGCGCGCGAATGCCCGGGAAAAAGCGGGAGATCGCCACGGCTGGCACCCCGTAGCGGGCGAACCAGCGCTCGAGCTGCGCCAGCCGGTCCGCGTGGAACAGGCGCCCGCACCGGCCCGCGAGGAGCGCCGGACCCCAGCGCCGCGCCAGCCAGAAGGTCGCCATCACGCCCACCTGGGTGCCCGCGATCGCGACGGCCACGACGATGCCCGGCTCGAGCTGGCCTCGCCCCGCGAGGAATCCCGCGTAGAGCACGAGCACGTCCGTGGGCCACGGTGGGAAGAAGCTCTCGAGGATGCAGCTCAGGAAGACGACGGTGTAGATCGCGAGGGGCGGGATGCCGGGATCGAGCACGAGCTCGGCGAGCCCCTCGAGGTTCATGACGACTGGACGCGCCCCTACCCGCCGGGCGCGCCGGCCCCGTCCCGCTCGACCCCGAAGCGGAGCGTCAGGACGCGGGGGAGCTCGCCCAGCCGATGGTGGAACTCGAGCGTCAGGCCGCGGGCGTCGGCCCGGAGGCGGGGGAAGTAGACGAAGCCCTCGAGCCGGGCGCCGGGCTGGAGCGCGCCCATCGGCAGCGCGCGGAGGTAGACGTCGCCGACGGGCGGGAGCCTAGGATAGTACCAGGGCCAGCCATACCATCCGTACCGGTCCCACCACCAGTCGGACGGATCGGGTACGACCCGCCGGCGGAGGACAGGTGGCGGCGAGCTGGTGGCGGCCAGGCGCACCTCGCCCCCGGCGCGCCGGCGAAGGATGCGCTCGACCTCGGCGGGGGGTAGCGCCGTGTACTGGAATCGCGCGTCGTCGAAGAGCCGGAAATCCGGGTAGTCGTACTCGACCGGGGCGCCGGCGCCGTTCGAGAGAGTGACGAGGAACGGCGTCACGTAGTCGCGAAGGTCCCAGGGGCTCCCGCGCCAGACCGACGGCTGCACGGCCAGCTCGACCCCGTCCGCGCCGACGCTGGCGAGGCCCTGCGCCGCGTCGATCCGGACGCCCGCGGCCGGGACCGGCACGATCCGCGGCGACGCGCATCCGGCGGCGAGCATCAGGGCGAGCCCGACGACGACGCGGGACCGGGACGCGGTGGCGCCCCGCAGTCGCTTCACGACCCGTCAGCCGCCCGCGGCGCGCGCGACGAGGTCGTACACTCCCGCCAGCGCCCGGTCGAGCTCGGCGGGATTCTTCCCGCCCGCCTGGGCGAGGTCGGGCCGGCCGCCCCCGCCGCCGCCGACGACCTTTGCGACCTCCTGGATCAGCTTGTTGGCGGGCACCCGCCCCACCAGGTCCTTCGTGGTGGCGCCGATGAGGTTGGTCGCCCCCTCGGTCACGGCCCCGAGAACGATGACGCCCGAGCCGAGGCGCTCGCGCACCGAGTCGACCACCGCGCGCAGGCCCTCCGAATTGAGCCCGTCGAGGCGGGCGACGACGACCGGCACGCCGGCCACCGGGCGCGCGCCCGCGACCAGGTCCTGGGCGCGGCTCTTCGCGAGGCGGGTCTCCAGCTCGGCGAGCTGCTTCTCGAGGCCCTTCTGGTCGTCGAGGAGCTTCTGGAGGCGGCGCGGCAGCTCGAGCGGCGGGATCCGCAGGAGGTCGGCCGCCTGGCGGAGCGCCTGCTCTTCCTGCCCGACGTGCGCGAGAGCCGCGCTCCCGGTGACCGCCTCGAGGCGGCGGACGCCGGAGGCCACGGCGCCCTCGGTCGTGACCTTGAACAGCCCGATCTGGCCGGTGGCGTCCAGGTGCGTCCCGCCGCAGAGCTCGGTCGAGAAGTCGCCGATCCGGATGACGCGGACGTGGTTGCCGTACTTCTCCCCGAAGAGGGCCATCGCGCCCATGCGAAGGGCGGCGTCGAGATCGGTCCAGAACGGGTCGACCGTGATGTTCTCCCGGACCGCCTCGTTGACCAGGTCCTCCACCCGCTCCAGATCCCGATCCTTGACCGGCTTGGCGTGGGTGAAGTCGAAGCGAAGGCGGTCGGGTGCCACGAGAGAGCCCGCTTGCGTCACGTGGGTCCCGAGCACCCTGCGGAGCGCCGCGTGGAGGAGGTGCGTGCCCGTGTGGTGGAGCCGGAGCCCCTGACGGCGAGGCGACTCGACCGAGACCGCCACGTCCTCGCCCTCGCGGAAGCCTCCTTCCACCACGCGGAGCCGGTGCGCGATCAGGCCCGCCCCCCGGTACTGCGTGTCGACGACCTCGCCGCGCCCCTGCCGGCCGGTGATGACGCCCGCGTCGCCGATCTGGCCGCCCGATTCCGCGTAGAATGGTGTGCGATCGAGGATCAACTCGACCTCGTCGCCCGAGACCGCCTCGCGGCGGCGGCGCCCGCCGGCGACCATGGCGAGGATCCGGGCCGGCGCGGTCAGCGCCTCGTAGCCGAGGAATTCCGCCTTGGGGATCTCGGCCGCGAGCGTCTGGTAGACCGCCGCGCCCTCATCCCCCGCCGCGCCGCCAGCGCCACCAATGCCGAAGGTCGCGCTCGCGCGGGCCCGCTCCCGCTGCTCTTCCATCTTGGCATTCGATTCCAAGTGAGTTGTCGCATTCACCTCGAAGCCGTACTGGTTCTTCAGAACATCCTCGGCCTCCTCCACCGGGAAGCCATAGGTGTCGTAGAGCGTGAACAGAACCTGGCCCGGCACGCGACGCTTCCCACCTTCCACGACGTCCCAGCGGTCGCTCCCCTGGACTTCCGCCGCGATCTGCTCCAGCCCCTGTTCGAGTGCCTCCGCGAAGCGCTCCTCCTCGAGGCGCGTGAGCTCGGCGACGCGGGTCCGTTGCTCCACGAGCTCCGGGTACACGCCGCCCATCAGCTCCACGACGGTGCCGGTCACCTGCCAGAGGAACGGTTCACTCAGTCCCAGGTTGCGACCATGCCGCATCGCCCGGCGCATGATCCGCCGGAGCACGTAGCCCCGCCATTCGTTCGAGGGCGAGACCTGGTCCGCCATCAGGAACGCCGTCGCGCGCGCGTGGTCGGCGATCACGCGCATGGACACGTCGTCGTCCTCGCGG
>JBGQGN010000013.1:0-17980 GCA_041497395.1 Methylomirabilia bacterium | reverse complement strand
GTTGCCTCGATGATCGCCTGGAGGCCAGGCTCGATGTCGTTGCGGCGGTCTCGATACGGGAGGAGCCGCGTCGCGAGCCCCCCGCAGAAGATGTCGTACCAGCATTCGGCCGGCGACGGCCAGCGCGGGGCCACCGTCTCCACCCGGCAGCCGAGCTCGCGGAACGTGCGGGCCGCCCGGGCCGCGGCCTGTCGCACCTCGGGATCCAGCGCCGTCACGTTTCCCAGGTCCTCGGCATAGGCGACCCGGAGCCCCT
The DNA here is from genome assembly GCA_041497395.1 of Methylomirabilia bacterium. GTDB lineage: Bacteria > Methylomirabilota > Methylomirabilia > Rokubacteriales > DASRDR01 > DASRDR01. The sequence continues at coordinate 17,724 of JBGQGN010000013.1, read as the reverse complement.
TGACCCCACCGCGGGTCGCCCGGACGTAGTTCACCCCGCTCCGGGGGAGCGAGTACGGGTCGCGCTCGTCGGGCCCCGCGCAGATCTGCATGGCCAGGGCGGCGTCAGCCACGGTCCGCGTCATCGGGCCGATGTGGGAGAGGCTCCACGCCGCGCTCGCGGGATACGTCGGGATCCGGCCGTAGGAGGGCTTGTGGCCGAAGATACCCGCGAACGAGGCCGGGATCCGGATCGAGCCGCCCCCATCCGTCCCGATGGCGATCGGGGCGAGGCCGGCCGCGACCGCGGCGGAGGCGCCGCCGCTCGAACCGCCCGGGGTGCGATCCAGGCGCCACGGGTTCCGGGTCGCCCCGAAGAGCAGGTTGTGGGTCGCTCCCAGCCAGCCCATGGTCGGCGTGTTGGTCTTGCCGACCATGATGGCGCCGGCCGCCTTCAGACGGGCGACCATGGGAGCGTCCTCGGTCGGGACGTTGTCGGCGAAGAGGGGGGTGCCGAAGGTCGTCCGCACTCCCTTGGTGATGACGAGATCCTTGACCGAGAACGGCACCCCGTGGAGCGGCCCGAGGGCGGCCCGGCGACCCCCGAGCGCTCGCTCGGCTGCGCGCGCCGCCCGCCGGGCCTCGTCGCCGGTGACCGTGACGTACGCGTTGATCTGCGGGTTCAGGCGTCCGATCCGATCCAGCACCGCGTCGATGACCTCGACGGGCGAGACCTTACGGCGGCGGATGAGGGCCGCCAGGTCGGTGGCGGACAGCCAGCAGAGCTCGTCGGACGTCATGCGCGCGCCTCCCGCGTCAGAAATCTCGGACCGTGCCGGCCGGATGCCGAGCGCGAGCATCTTAGCATCGCGGCTTTACCGGCTCGCGCGAGGATCAACGCGCAAGGCGATCGAGCACCCTGGCCAGGATCGAGGGCCGGGAGATGAAGGGTGAGTGGCTCCCGTCGAGCTCGATCGGCTCGACACCCAGGCGCTCGCGCGCGACGCGGCGCGACCAGGCGGGTGAGATGGCCCGGTCCTCCCGGCAGAGGATGTACGCCCTCTCGCCCGTGGGCCAGGCCGACAGAGGGCACGGCTCACGCCGGGGCGCGGCAGCCTGGGGCCGCAGCCGCGCCCCGGCGACGTCCTCGGGGGGGCAGTCCTGGCAGAAGACGTCGCGCGCCGCCGCCTCGTCCCGGAACCGGACGGCGCCGGCCGGGTCGGTCACGCGGCCGGGATGCGAACGCAGCACTGGGTGGTAGAGCTCGGCGTCGGCCGCAACCTGGTCCGCCAGGCTTCGCTTGAACTCGGGAACCAGCGCGCACAGGAAGACGAGCCGCCGCGCCGGACGGCGCGCCGCGACCAGGGGAACGGTCAACCCGGCCAGGGAGTGCCCGACCAGCACCAGGTCGCTCGCGGGAGGTAGCGCCCGATCGACGACCTCGGCGTAACGCTCGGGGCCAGCGGTGGGATCCTCGCAGGGGAGGTCCATGGCGAACGCCCGGTGCCCGAGCGCCTCGAGGATCGGAATCAGGCGTTCCCAGCACCAGGCACCGTGCCCCGCGCCGTGAACGAGCCCGAAGGTTGCCATCCGCGTGACAGGATAGCTCCTCCACCGTGAGCCGGGAAGGCGCGGGCCGGGTCGCCGCCGCGCCGGACCCCGCTGGCCGGACGGATTTTCACGCGCGGCCAGGTCCGGGGTCTCAGCTCATCGAGGCAGTTCACTTGCTGACACTTTCCGGGGAGGTGGACGATGAGCGACTCGACCCCGAAGACGACGGCGGAGCTCCTGTCCCGGCTGGACCGGGTCTGGGAGGCCCTCGAGAGCACCCTGGGCCGTCTCACCCAGGCGCAGCTCACCGATATCCGCGATCCGGCGGGATGGGCGGTAAAGGACCACGTCATGCGCGTGGCCGCCTGGGAGGATGCGTTCCTGGCCCGTCTCGCGGGGCGGCCGACTCACGAGGCGCTCGGTCTCGACGAGGCCACGCTCGCCCAGGACGAGGACACCGTGAACGCCGCGATCTTCACCCGCCACCGGCACCGGCCGCTGACCGAGGTCCTGAACACCGCCCGGGCAAGCCACCGGGCGGCGCGCGCCCGGCTCGCCGCCCTCGGTGATCGCGCCGTCGCCGGCACGGTCGCGGACGTCGTTCCACCCGGCGCGGAGAGCGATGGCGGTGCCGCGGCGGCCTGGATCGGCGGCAACACGTGGGAGCACTACGAGGCACACCACAACTGGATCCGCGCCCTGGTCGATCGGCGGTGAGCGCCTCGGGCTCGGGCGGACCCTGCGATCGTCTAGCGTCCCTCCGGGGAGGCCTCGCCACCGGCCCGGCGGCCAAAGATGGGCGTCGCGCCGGGAGGTAGATCCACCTCGTAAGCGTTGAGGATCGCGGCGATCATCCCGTAGTAACCAGCGAGCGTCACGAGCTCGATCAGGCCTTGGCGTCCGAGCTCCGTGTCGGCGCGCGCGAACTGATCGGCCGTGAGACCGCGGGCTCGATAGATCGCGCGCACGGTGTCGACGATGACAGCCTCTCGCGGCCGGAGCTCGTGCGTCGAGCGGTCCTCGCGGACGACCGCGATGGCCTCGGCCCGGGTGCCTTCCCGGAGCGCGACGGGCTGGTGGGCTGCCCATTCATAGGGGGCCTCGGCCTCGCGGCCGGCGGTGAGGATCGCGAGCTCGCGGTCCGCGCCGGGCAGTCCCGAATGGAATCGCAGTAGCTCGCCGAGCGCGGCGACGCGCTCGCACAGCGCCGGGTGATGGAGCAGGACGACGTACGGTCCGCGCGTGGCGCCGCGCGTCTGGGCGATGCGGTCGTAGAGATCCCGCACCTCGGGGTCCAGCTGATCTCGGGTCGGCTCGGGGACGCGCGTCATGGGGTCAGAGGGTCCTAGCGCCCGAACCGCGGCGCCGTCGCGACGGGGTATACACCGGTCGCGCGAGGGGTGTCAAGGCGTGGAGGTGCCGACCGCATCGCGCGTGCGTAGTGGCACCAGGCTCAGGAGCGCCGCGGTCCCCGCGATCGCCGCCGCCACACTGAAGGCACCGGCAAACGCCGACGAGTCGGCTCCACCCTCCCCGAGATGCGCGTGGGCGGACAGCCCCGCTGAATAGACGGCGGTCGTCAGGCTTGCGCCCACGACGATCCCCCCGGTCCGCATGAGCGCGACGAGGCTCCCCGCCACGCCCTGACGCCCGGCCGCGACCGCGCCCATGACGTAGTGCATGTTGGCGACGATGAACAGCCCGGAGCCGAATCCGGCGAGCCCGAGGGCCAGGACGATCTGCCCCGGGGTCGCCGCGTCGGCGAGACGCCCCGTCAGCCAGAGCCCCGCGCCTTCGAGGGCCAGCGCCAGCGGCGCGAGCCCCCGGCCAAGACCTCGATCGGCGAGCCGCCCGCCGAGCGGGGTCGCGCACGCCTGCGCGAGCGGACCGGTCGCGAAGAGCAAGCCCGAGAGCCCCACCGGGAAGCCGCGCCGGTCGATCAGGTAGTAGGGCACCAGGAGCCAGATGGCGAAGAGCGCGGCGTTGGCCAGGAGGTGTGCCGCGTTCGCGACCACGAACCCCCGGGGGTCTGCGAGACTCGCCGGGGCCCCGATGGGGGACATGTACGCCTTGATGGGCCCACGGGACGTCCCGTCGCCGGCGCGCGACCCGCTCGCAGCCGGAAGCCCCCAGGCGAGTCCGAGCGAAAGCACGACGAGTGGCAGCCGTCCCAGGAACGCGATCCGCCAGCCGAGCGCCCCGACGAGGACCCCGCCTCCGAGGGGTCCGATGACGGCGCCAAGGCTCGCCGCCAGCCCGAGGCGCCCGAGGGCCCGTCCGCGGCGACCCGCCTCCGTCGCGAGGGTGACGAGGGCCGGAGCGCTCGCCATGACGAGCGACGCCCCCAGCCCCTGCACGACCCTCGCGCCGAGCAGCCACGACCACGCCGGCGCCAGCCCGCAGAGGAGGTGGGCCACGCCGGTGAGGACGAGCCCTCCCCGGAAGACGCGCGCGTGTCCCGCCCGGTCCGCGAGCCGGCCGGCGGGAATCAGGGCAACGGCGAAGGTCACCACGTACGTGAGAACGATCCCCTGGATCGACGCGGCCGGCACGTCGAACGCTGCCGAGATGGCCGGAAGCGCGATGTTGACGGCGGTGTCCAGCGCGACCGTCAGAACTCCCAGCGCGGCGAGGAGGACCGGGCGAGTCATCGATCAGCGACGTGGCAGCGACGTGGCAGCGACGTGGCAGCGACGTGGCGCGAGGCGCCGCGGGGCTCAGCCCGGCGGGACGAGGACGCGCGTCAGGAGCGTGGCGGCGGGAGGTGGATCGGGCGTCCGAGGAAGAGCTCGGCCGCCTCGCCCAAGGTCTCGGAGAGCGTGGGGTGCGTGTGTATCGTCCCGGCGAGGTCCCCGGCCACCGCACCCATCTCGACGGCGAGCGTGCCCTCGGCGAGCAGGTCGCCGGCGTGCGGGCCGACCAGGCCCACTCCAAGCAGCCGGCCGGATGCCGTCTCGAACACGAGCTTGGTGAGCCCGTCGGGCCGCCCCATGGCGACGGCGCGCCCCGATGCGCTCCACGGGACCTTCACCGCTCGCGCCTCGATGCCACGGGCGCGCGCCTCCCCCTCCATCAGGCCGCACCACGCGACCTCCGGGTCCGTGAAGACGACCGCCGGGATCGCCAGGGGCTCGAACGCGGCCGGGTGCCCGGCGGCCGCCTCCGCCGCGACCAGGCCCTCCGCGATCGCCTTGTGGGCGAGCATCGGCTCGCCCGCCACGTCCCCGATGGCGAACACTCGTGGGTCCGCCGTGCGGCGCTGGGCGTCGACCACGACGAAGCCGCGCGCGTCCCGCGCCACGCGGGTGTGCTCGAGCCCGAGATCGTCCGTGAGGGGACGGCGCCCCACGGCCACCAGCAGCTGGTCGACCTCGAGGTGCTTCGGCACCCCTTCGCCCGCCAGCTCCACGGTCAGCGCGCCCCCCGCGTCGCGCATTTCCGTGAGCTTGGTCCCGAGCAGGATCTGCTTGAACCGCTTCCCGAGCCGGCGGGCGAGCGGTGCCACCAGATCCCGATCGACCCCCGGCAGAATTCCGTCGAGCAGCTCGACGACCGTGACCTCGGTCCCGAGCGCCGCGTAGACGCTCCCGAGCTCGAGCCCGATGTAGCCGCCGCCCACCACCAGGAGCCGCGCCGGCGCGGCGGACAGCTCGAGCGCCGCGGTCGAGTCCCACACGCGGGGGCCGGGCTCGAGCCCGGGGAGCGTCGCGGGCCGCGACCCGGTGGCGATGATCGCGTGCTTGAACCTGAGCGTCGCCGGCGGCGCGTCGTCCCGCGACACCCGGATCGAGCCGTCGGTCTCGAAGCGCCCGTGGCCCACCACCACGTCGACGCCGCGCGCCTTGGCGAGCGCAGCCAGCCCCTGGGCGAGGCGGCCGATGGACCGCTGGGTCCAGGCGCGCAGCCTCGCGGCGTCGACCTGAGGCGGGCCGAACGTGACGCCCGCGTCCGCCGCCTCGGCCGCGTCGTGGATCAGCGCGGCGATGCCGAGGAGCGCCTTGGAAGGAATGCAGCCTGCGTGGAGGCACTCACCGCCGAGCGCGCCGCGCGCCTCGACGAGGACGGTGTCGAGCCCGAGGTCGGCCGCGCGGAAGGCGGCCGCATACCCGCCCGGACCGCCCCCCAGGACGACGACGTCGGCCTCGCGGGGTAGCTCGCCCATGACCACGGGCGCCGGCCCTCCCTACCCCTCGAGGAAGAGGCGCTCGGGAGCTTCGAGGAAGCCGACGAGCTCGGTGGAAAAGCGCGCGGCCTCCATGCCGTCGATGACCCGGTGGTCGAAGGCGAGCGATAGCGGCAAGACGAGGCGCGGGACGATCTGGCCGTCCCGGACGACGGGCGTCGGGCGAGCGCGACCGACACCGAGGATCGCGACCTCGGGATAGTTGATGATCGGCGTGGCGCCGGTGCCTCCGAGGGCTCCGGTGTTGGTCACGGTGAACGTCCCGCTCCGGAGGTCCTCCAGGGTCGCCTTTCCCTCGCGCGTTCGCGTGACGAGCCGCGCGAGCTCGGCCGCCAGGTCGCGAATCCCCTTGCCGTCGACGCCCCGCACCACCGGGACCACGAGCCCCTGGTCGGTGTCCACCGCGATGCCGACGTTGTAGTAGCGCTTGAGAATGAGCTCACCCGTCGCCTGGTCCAGGCTCGCGTTGAAGCGCGGGTGCGCCCGGAGGGCGATCGCCACCGCCTTGATCAGGAAGACCGTCAGGGTCAGGTCCGCGCTTCCCTCGCCTCCCCGCTTCTGCTGGCGGCGCCGCATCGTCTCGAGCTCGGTGACGTCGGCCTGATCGTGCTGGGTGACGTGCGGGATCGCCGCCCAGGCGAGCGACAGGTGCTCGGCGCTGCGCCGCCGGATCCCGCGGAGCGGCTCCCGCTCCACCGGTCCCCACTGCTCGAACCGCGGAAGCGGGGGCAGAACGATCGGGCCGGCCAGAGGCCGGGCCGCCTCGGCAGGGCCGGCCGGAACCGGGGGCCTCGCGACGCTCGAGGACGGCGGCGCCGGCGCGCCCGGCGTGGCCGGGGCCGGTGCCGCGCCGCGAGCGCCCGCAGCGGCTCGAACATCCTCGTCCGAGACTCGGCCGCCCGGACCCGTTCCGCGGACGTGCGCGAGGTCCACGCCAAGCTCGCGCGCGAGCCGGCGGGTCGCGGGCGTGGCTGCGGGCGGAAGGCTGGTCGCGGGCATCGCGGCCGGCGCCGGGGCGCTTGGCGCGGGACTGGCGGCACGCGGGGGCGGCGCGGACGCCGGAGTCGCGGGCCGGGCGGCGCTTCCCGCGTCGGCGAAGCTCAGCAGCACCGCGCCGACCTTCACACGCTGGCCGGCCTGGACGTGCACGGCCGCCACGCGTCCGCCGAACGGCGAGGGCAGCTCGACCTGGGCCTTCTCGGTCTCCACGAGAAGGACGGCCTGATCCTCCCTGATCTCGTCGCCCTCGGCGACGAGAACGCGGACGATCTCCGCCTCGGTGAGGCCTTCCCCGAGGTCGGGCAGCTTGAAGTCTCTCGCCATCGGACGCGGAGGCGCGGCGCGAACCTGGCGCCGGCTAAAAGGCGAGCGTTTCCCGGACGGCGCGCAGCACGCGGTCCGGTCCCGGCAGCCAGCCGCGCTCGCGCGCGAAGCCCGGGTAGACGATGTCGAACGCGGTGACGCGCCGCACGGGCGCCTCGAGCTGGAGGAAGGCGGTCTCGACGACCCGCGCCACGACCTCGGCCCCGACGCCGAAGCTGCGCTGCGCCTCGTGGGCGACGACCACGCGACCCGTCTTGCGGGCGGACGCGGCAATCGTCTCCGTGTCCATGGGCGAGATCGACAGGAGGTCGACCACCTCGACCTCGGCCCCGTCCTCAGCGTGGACCCGCTCGGCGACCTCGAGGCAGCGGTGGAGCATCGCCCCGTAGGCGATCAGCGTCAGGTCCTTGCCCTCCCGGGCGACGCGCGCCTTTCCGATGGGCCAGGCCTCCTCCGCCACCGGGACGTCCTCCTTGACGGCGTGGTAGAGGGCCTTCGGCTCGAAGAAGATCACCGTGTCCGGGTCGCGGATCGCGCTGACCAGGAGCGCGCGCGCGGACCGGGGGCTGGACGGGATCACGATCTTCAGGCCCGGCGTGTGCGCGTAGTACGCCTCCTCGCTCTCGGAGTGGTGCTCGAGGGCGCGCACGCCGCCCCCGTACGGCATCCGCACGACCATCTGGATGTGATAGCGCCCCCGCGTCCGGGCGCGGTACCGCGCGGCGTGGTTCTCGATCTGATGGAAGGCCTGGAAGGAGAAGCCGGAGAACTGGATCTCCGGCACCGGCTTCAGCCCGTAGATCGCCATGCCGATGGCCATGCCCACGATGGCGCCCTCGGCCAGCGGCGTGTCGATGACGCGCTGCTCCCCGAACTTCGCGAGGAGGCCGTCCGTCACGCGGAACACGCCCCCGTCGACGCCGATGTCCTCACCCAGCACCAGGACGTCGTCGTCCCGCTCCATCTCCTGCATGAGGGCGAGGTTGACGGCCTGGACCATCGTCAGCTTCCGGGGCTCAGTCATCACCGGCTCCTCGTCGGCCGTCGGGTGCCGTCCGGTGCATTACCCGTGCGCCGCCTCGCCGGTGGCGGCGAGCTCGCGCAAGAGCTCCTCGCGCTGGGCCCGCAGCTCCTGCGTCGGCTCGGCGTAGACGTGCTCGAACCCGTCGACAAGGGTCGCCTGCATCCGAGCCTCGGCGCGCTCGACCGCGCTCCGGATCTCGGTATCGATCTCGGCCTCGAGCGCCGCTTCTCCGGCGGCGTCGAGGATGCCCTTCGCCTCGAGGTATCGCCGGAACCGGGGGAAGGGCTCCCGGGCCTCCCACGCCTTGACCTCGGCCTCGTCGCGGTACTTGGTCGGGTCGTCCGCCGTGGTGTGGAGCGACAGCCGGTACGTGAGGGCCTCGATCAGCGTCGGCCCCTCGCCGCGCCGCGCGCGATCGACGGCATCGCGCGTCGCCACGTAGCAGGCGAGCAGGTCGTTGCCGTCCACCTGAATCCCGGGAAAGCCGTACGCGATCGCCTTCTGCGCGAGCGTCCGCGCATGGGTTTGCTTCGCCCGTGTCAGCGAGATGGCCCACTGGTTGTTCAGGCAGAAGAAGACCAGCGGAGCCTGGAAGACGCCGGCGAAGTTCATCGCCTCCTGGCAGTCGCCGTGGGACGAGGCGCCGTCGCCGAAGTAGACCATCGTCACGCTGTCCTCGCCCTTGTACCGGCTCGCGCAGGCGAGACCGACCGCGTGCGGGATCTGGCTCGCGATCGGGATGCAGAGCGGCAGGTCCCGCACACCGTCGGGAACCCGCATCCCCTCGGCGTACCCCGCGTAGTAGAGGATGAGGTTGTCGAGCGGCCAGCCGCGCCACATGTACGCGGGCCACTCGCGGTAGTAGGGCACCATCCAGTCCGTCGCGCGGAGCGCGTAGATGCTCCCCAGCACGGCGGCCTCGTGACCGCGAATAGGCCCGAAGGTGCCGATGCGGCCCTGGCGCTGGAGGCGGAGCATCCGCTCGTCGAAGCGCCGGGCCAGGAGGAAGGTACGGTAAAGGCGGCGGAGGTCCTCGTGAGGAATTGGGGGCTCGAGCGACTCGTCGACGCGACCCTCCTCGTCAACGATGGACAGATGCTCGATCGACGGGACGTCTAGTCTCGTCCGCGGCACGCACGCCCCCTTTCGGGCCGGAGAACCTCGTGGCCATTTTCCACCCGGGCGCCCCCGCGGGTCAACCTCACGAACCCGGCACCGATCTCCCGGGCACGCTTCCGCGGGACCAGGCGCACGTGGCCCTAGCGTCCCGGCGCCGGCGACGGTCGCCGATCGCGCCAGAGCGCGAGCAGGAGCGTGAGGAGCGCGAGCCCGAGCTCGTCGACCAGCGGGAGCGGATCCGGCACGACGAGATCGAGCAGGGTCAGCAGCGCGAAGAGCGCGAAGAGGGTCGGGAAGCGCAGATTCAGGCGGCGGAGGAGGCGCGTCAGGATCGACACGTTCCGAGTATATAGAGAAGGAGATGGCGTGGCACGGATGGCTCGGGGCGCTCGTCCTCCTCGTGAACCAGGCTCTGCTCCCGTGGCAGATCGGCCCCCTGGCACGCTGGTTCACACCGGTCATGTGGACGGCCTACATCCTGCTGGCGGACGCCTGGGTCCTCCGGCGGGACGGCTGCTCGCTGCTCCGCGACAGGCCCCGGGAGGCCGCCCTCATGGCGACCCTCTCGATCCCGCTCTGGCTCCTCTTCGAGGGCTACAACGTGCGCCTCCGGAACTGGGCGTACTTCGGGGTGCCCGAGTCCCCCTGGGTTGCCGCCGTCGCGTATGCCTGGGCCTTCGCCACGATCTGGCCCGCGCTCTTCGAGACGGCCGCGCTGCTGGGGGCGGGGCCCCTGCCCACGCCGCGGGAGCCGGTACCCCTGTCGGTCGGGCTCCGTCTCGCGATGGCCGTCGGCGTCGTCTTCGTCACGGTGCCGCCGCTGCTCCCGGCCGCCGTGCGGCCGTGGACCTTCGGCTTCGTGTGGCTCGGCTTCGTGCTGCTCGTCGACCCTCTGAACGCGCACGCGGGGCGGCCGTCCTTCCTGGCTGCCTGGAAGGCCGGTGACCGGCGGTTCGTCCGGCGGTGGCTCGCCGCCGGGATCGTGTGCGGCGTTCTCTGGGAGTTCTGGAACTACTGGGCCCTGGCCAAGTGGCGGTACGTGGGCGTCCCCGTCTTCCCCTCGGTGCGGCTCTTCGAGATGCCTCTGGCCGGATATCTCGGGTTCCCGCCGTTCGCTCTCGAGGTGTTTGCGCTGTATCATCTGGTGCGCTCTCTGGTCGGGCTGTCCGACCCTGAGAGGAAATCCGGCGACTGACCCGATCCCCCACCGAAGTGACGCGAGGAGGACGACAAGACCGTGGCGAAGAAGACAGGGAAGCGCTCCGCGACGAAGAAGGCAGCGAGCAGACCGTCCAAGGCGGCTTCGCGCCCCGCCGCCAAGCCTGCGAAGGCTGCGAAGGCCGCGACGAAGACCGCCACCAAGGCGACGGCGGCCGCGCGCCCGAAGCGAGCCGCCGCGACAGCGCGGCCCGCCCCCCCCGCGGCCGGACCCACCCTCGGAGAGCATGCCGAGCGCCTGCGTGACGAGATCCAGCGGAGCAAGCTCACCCATCCGGATCCCTGGCGCTACGCCGCGAAGGCCCGCGGGTGGGGAGAGCGCGCTCAGGTCCTGGTCGAGCTGGTCGCGGTCCGCGGCGACACGGCGTCAGCTCGTGGATCGTTCGAGGCCCTGGCTGCGGAGCTGCAGGGGGACCGCGACTTCCAGGAGGCCCGCCGCCTCTTCTGAGCGCGCCGAGGGCGCTCCACCCGAGCCGGGCCCAGACCCGGCTCGGCACCGCCGGGAGCTAGCCCGGCGCCGAGGTGACGGGCCGGGCGGTCAGAGAACCAGCTCGGCCATCAGGCGGATCGCCTCGGGCTGGGTCGTCGCACAGACGAGCGTCGTCACCCCGGCCTCGCGCCACGCCGTGAGGCGCTCCCGGATTCGCTCCGGCGGGCCGCAGAGCGCGACCTCGTCGACGAGCGCGTCCGGCACCGCGGCCTCCGCCTCCGGCCGGCGGCCGGCCAGGTATAGCCCCTGGACGCGAGCGGCCGCCTCCTCGTAGCCGTAACGGCAGGCGAGGTCGTAGTAGAAGTTCCGTCCCCGCGCTCCCATGCCTCCCACGTACAGCGCCAGGCGGGGCTTCACCTGGGCGCGACAGGCGTCCACGTCCCGACCCACCACCACCGGCGCCATGGGAGCGACGTCGAAGCGCTCGCGCTTGCCCGACACGCCCGCCCGGGCGAAGCCCTCGGCGAGCGCCTGGTGAAAGAGGCCGGCGCGCCCCGGCGAGAAGAACACGGGCAGCCAGCCGTCGGCGATCTCCGCGGCGAGGGCGACGTTCTTCGGCCCGATCGCGGCGAGGTAGATCGGGAGGTCGGCACGCGCATGCACGATGCTCCGGAGCGGCTTCCCGAGACCGGTCGCGCCGGGCCCGCGATACGGGATCTGGTAATGCTCCCCCACGTGCTCGAGCGGCCGCTGGCGCGCGAGGATGGCCCGCACGATGGACACGTACTCGCGCGTCCGCCCAAGGGGCTTCCCGAACGGCTGCCCGTGCCAGCCCTCGACCACCTGGGGCCCGGACACGCCGAGGCCCAGGAGCACTCGCCCGCCCGACAGCGCGTCGAGCGTCATCGCCGTCATCGCGGTCATGGCCGGCGTGCGGGCCGCCATCTGGAGGATCGCGGTGCCGAGGCGGATGCGGTACGTCAGCGCGCCGACCCACGCCAGCGGGACCACGGCGTCCGAGCCGTAGGCCTCCGCCGTCCAGACCGAGTGATAGCCGAGACGCTCCGCATCCTGCACGGCCTGGACGTCGACGTGCACGCGCTCCCCCGCATATCCCAGACTGAGCCCCAGCCGCATCGCCACTCCTTTCACGTCACGGGCCTCGCGCGGGCAGGCCACGCGCGCCGCGCCCGACTCTCGCCCACGCCCCAGTCGAAGTCAAGCGACGACGCACCCGCGGCGCGCCTTGACACCTCCGCGGGCGTCGGCCCATCCTGTGACGCCATGGACCTGGAGTTCCTCATGGTCCCGGGCGCCCCGCCGCCTCCACCCACGGCGCCGTACAGCCACGCGGTGCGCGCCGGGGACTTCCTCTTCGTCACCGGACAGCTGCCCGCCGACCCCGCGACGGGCGAGCTCATTGGCGGCGGCATCACCGAACAGACCCACCAGGTGATGCGGAACCTCCAGGCCGTGCTGAGCGGGGCGGGCTCGAGCCTGGCGCGAGTCGTCTTCGCGCGGGTCTACCTCGTCAACTTCGCCGATTATCCGGCGATGAACGCCGTCTACGCGAGCTACTTCGCGCCGGGGCGGCTCCCCGGCCGGACCTGCGTCGGCGTGACCGGCCTCGCCCTCGGCGCACTGGTCGAGATCGACCTCGTCGTCCGACTGTAGCGCGACAGCTCCCATGCCCGTCTCCGACGCAGGGCAGACAGTGCCCCTCCGGCGGCTCGCGGTCTTCTTCGCGACCATCTACGCCGTTCAGGGTCTCGCCGAGCCGAGGGCGGGGCTGGCGGGCCAGCCCATCTTCTTCCTGCTCAAGGACGAGATGCGGCTCGGCGCCGCCGAGACCGCCGCCTTCCTCGCCCTCGTCGGCCTCGCCTGGAACGTGAAGCCCCTCTACGGGCTCCTGTCGGACCTGGTCCCGCTCCTCGGTTCCCGGCGGCGGTCGTACCTGCTCGTGACGACGGCGATGGCCGCCCTGGGCTGGCTCGTGCTCGGCATGCTCCCCACGTATCCGTGGGGCCTGACGCTTGCGATGCTCGGGCTCACCGGGCTGGGGCTCGCGTTCACGGACGTACTCTGCGACGCGGTGATGGTCGAGGAGGGCAAGGCGCGCGGCCTCACGGGGCGCTTCCAGTCGATCCAGTGGGCGGCGATCTACGGCGCGAGCCTGCTGGCGGGGATCGGTGGCGGCTACTTCTCCGCCCACGTCGCGTACAGCCGGACGTTTCGCCTGATCGCCCTGTTCCCGGCGCTCTCGTTCGCCGCGTCCGCCTGGGCCGTGCACGAGCCCCGGACGCGCTTCGATCGCGCCACGGTGCGGGAGACGGTCGCCGCCCTGCGCCGAGGGTTCCGCTCAGGGCCGCTCTGGCGGGCGGCGATGTTCATCTTCCTGTGGAACTTCAGCCCCTCCTTCGGCGTGCCGCTCGAGTACCACATGGTCGACGCGCTCGGGATCAGCAAAATTCAACTCGGCGTGCTGGCGAGCGTCGGGAGTGGCGCGGCGATGCTCGGGGCGCTCGTCTTCGGCCGCTACGCGCCGCGGCTGGCGCTGCGACCGCTGCTGAACCTGGCGGTCGCGCTCGGCGTCGGTGGGACCCTCGCCTACTACGGTCTCGTGGGCTGGTGGTCAGCGGTCGCGCTCAGCGTCGTGGTGAGCTTCGTGGGCGCGGTCGCCATGCTGGCGACGCTGGACCTCGCGGCCCGAGCGGTCCCGCGCCACGCCGAGGGAACATTCTTCGCGACGCTCATGTCCGTCAACAACATCGGCACGACGGGCGCCGCGTGGTTCGGGGGGCAACTCTATGATCTGGTGGGCCTCAACTGGCTCATTGCGATCAGCGCGACGACGACGGCGGCGTGCTGGCTCCTCGTGCCCTGGATGCGGATGCCCGAATCCCCCGCGCCCGCCACCTGATCCCCGGCCCCGCTCCCGGCCGGGCCGAGAGCGACCCGCAGATCCCTCGTCAGAGGGCCCGCATCCGGGGATCCAGGAGGTCCCGCAGGCCGTCGCCGAGGAGGTTGAAGCCGAGCACCGTCACCGCGATCGCGGAGCCCGGCAGGACGGCGATCCAGGGGTCGATCAGCATGTACTGGCGCGCGGCGCTCAGCATGAGCCCCCACGACGCGGTCGGCGGCTGGGTGCCGAGCCCCAGGAAGGACAGCGCGGCCTCGGTGAGGATGGCCGTCGAGAACGACACCGTCATCTGGACCAGGATCGGCGCCGCCACGTTCGGCAGGACGTGCCGCGCGATGATCCGGAGGTTCGAGGCGCCGATCGAGCGAGCGGCCTCGATGTAGGGGACGCGCACGACGGTCAGGGTCGGGCCGCGCGCCACCCGCGCGAAGGTGGGCGCGTACACGAGGCCGATGGCCAGCATCGCGTTGGTCAGGGTGGGCCCGAGCACGCTGGTGATCGCGATCGCCAGCACGAGGGCCGGGAGCGACAGGACGACGTCCATGATCCGCATGGTCACGTCGTCCACCCAGCCCCCGAAGAAGCCGGCCAACACGCCCGCCGTCGCCCCCAGGCTGAGCGCGATGAGCACGGCCAGCCCGCCGACGTAGAGGGAGACCCGCGCGCCAAAGATCAGGCGGCTCAGCTCGTCCCGCCCGAACTCGTCGGTCCCGAGGAGGTACTGGCCTCCCGGCGGGAGGAGCGGCTTGGCGATCTGGGAAGCCGGCCCGTGGGGCGCCAGGATCGGCGCCGCCACCGCGACCGCGACCACCACTGCCACCAGTACCGCACCGATGAGGGCGACCGGCGTCCCCGAAAGCGCGCGGAGGAATCGGGCACGGGCGACCTGAGCGGCGTCGAGGCCGCGCGGCAGCACGGCAGCGGTCGGCGTGGCCTGAGCGTCACTCATAGCGGATACGCGGATCGAGGTACGTGTACAGGAGGTCCACGAGCAGGTTGACGAGGACGAAGGTGACGGCAAAGACCATCACGGTCCCCTGCACGACGGGGTAGTCGCGCTGGTACACGCCATTGAGGAGGGTCCATCCCAGCCCGGGGAGTCCGAAGATCTGCTCGGTGATCACCACGCCGCCCAGGAGGAATCCCGTCTGGAGCCCGAGGACCGTGACGATCGGGACCAGGGCGTTCCGCAGCGTGTGGCGCAGGAGGACGGCGCGGGTGGAGAGCCCCTTGGCGCGGGCGACCCGGATGAAGTCCTGTCCCAGCACCTCCAGCATCGACGACCGGGTCATGCGCACGACGACCGCCGAGAGCCCGAGCGCCAGCGACAGCACGGGCAGGAACATCTGCTGGAGGTTCACCCACGGGTCCGCCCATGGCGTCACGTAGATGAGGGCCGGCAGCCAGCCGAAGAGCGAGGACGCGCCGATGATGAGCAGGATGGCGATCCAGAAGTTCGGGAGAGACAGCCCCAGGACACCCACGATCTGGACCAGCGTCCGCACGCGGAGGCTCCGCGAGACGCTCGCCACCACCCCGAGCGGGATCCCGACGAGGGCGACGCTCAGGACCGCGAGCACGGCCAGCTCGATCGTGATCGGCAGCCGCGACGTGATCAGAGTCGCGACCGGCTGACCCGTGCGGAAGGACCACCCGAAGTTCCCCTGGAGCATGTTCCCGATCCACCGGAAGTACTGGACGGGAAGCGGCTGGTCGAGGCCGAACTCCTGGAGCACGGCCGCGCGCTGCGCGCGGCTGAGCTGGCCCTCCGTCCCCGCGATGATGTCGACGATGTTGCCTGGCAGGAGGCGGACCAGGAGGAAGATCAGGACCGAGACGCCGAGCACGGCGAGGATGGTCCAGACCGCGCGGCGGGCGAGGTAGCGCATCCGCGGGCGGGAGTGTCAGGGCAGCGAGCCGCGCGACCTTGCGACGCGCGACCCGCTGCCCAGTTGCGTATGCCTACGCGAGCCAGGCCTTCTTGAGGAAGAGCCGGCGGCCGGTGAATGACTGGGAGTAGCCCTGGAGCTTGCTCGACACCGCCTCGATGTTGAGCTTCGCGTACCACCACCAGTCGAGGGAGTCCCGGACCGCCAGGCGCTGTATCTCCTCGTAGAGCCGCCGTCGCTCGGCGTGGTTGCTGGACTGGCGGGCCTCGACCAACAGGGCGTCAAGCTTCGGGTCCGGGGTCTCGCAGGCCCCCTTGTTGATCTCCCCCTTCGAGTGGAAGTAGGGGTAGAGGTATCCGTCCGGGTCAGGGCGGAATGTATTGGCGGACGAGTAGATGTCGGAGCCCTCTTTGCCGCAGCTGTCGTTCGACTTCTTGTTCTCGGCCACGAACGCGCCCCACTCCATCTGGGTCACGGTGACGTCGATGTTGAGCTTCTTGAGCGACTCCTGGATCACCAGTGTCGTGGCGACGAACTCGGGGTACTGGGGCGAGCACTTGATCTCGATCTTGAAGCCGTTCGCGTAGCCGGCCTCGGCCAGGAGCTTCCTCGCCCCCTCGACGTCCGCCTTTACGTAGGGCAGGGTCTTCGGGTCGAGGTACCAGTCGCCGTAGCCGGTGGGCACGGGGCCAGAGGGTACTGCTGCGCCGAACGCCGCCTTCTGGATCACCTCGTTCGTGTCGACCGCCATCCGGAGCGCGCGCCGGACGCGCGCGTCGCTGAGCGGCTTGTTCCGCCGGTTAATGTAGTGGATGACGACCCAGGCGGTGGGACTCTTGTTGACGGTGATCCCGGGAGCCCCTTCGAGCTGAGCCGCGCCCTGGCCGGAAAGGAACGCGTACTGGATCTGGCCGGCTCGCAGGGCGGCGATCCGGGCGTTCTCCTCGGTCAGGACCTTGAAGACCATCCCGTCCAGGTACGGGAGCGACTTGTCCCAGTAGTCGGGGTTCCGCGCGTAGACGATCCGGTCCTGGGGCACGTACTCGACGAGCTTGAACGGCCCGGTGCCGATCCCCTTGATCTTGAGGTTCTCCTGCTCGGCCAGTCCCTTGGGGATGATCGCCGACGCCCGGATCCCGGCGAACGAGCCGAGGAGCGGATAGGGGGCATCGAGATTCATCTGCACGGTCAAGGGATCGATTACCTTGATCTCCTTGATCGACTTCAGCCAGGAAATCCACGGTGACGCCGTCTTCGGATCGAGGACACGGTCGATGCTGTACTTCACGTCGTCGGCGGTCATGGTCTGCCCGTTGTGGAACTTGACGTTCGGGCGGAGCTTGAACGTGTAGGTCTTCCCGCCGTTCGTGACCTCCCAGCTCGTGGCGAGGCACGGCACGATGTTGGTCTTCTCGTCGTACGACGTGAGGCTCTCGTAGATGTGGTCGTACGCCTGGGCCGAGGAGAAGTTCGAGCTGTTGTGGGGGTCGAGACCGATGGGATCGATCTCCGCCGCGGCGATGAGCGTCCCGCCGCGCTTGGGTGTCTGGGCGGAGACCAGCTGCGCTCTCGAGAGGTCGAGACCCGCGAGACCTCCTCCGAGCGCCAGGCTTCCCCCCAGGAACGTGCGCCGATCAATCCCTCGACGCGAACCTGATGTGCTCCGTGCCATACGCGACCCTCCTGGTGAGTGTCTCCCGCGCGCCGAGGACGAGGCGCGTACTCCGGGCCATCCTGTCGTCCGGCTTCGACGACCGCCTCGGTTGGGGAGGATGGTAGACCGGTCCCGGGGTCGATGACAAGCCGGCGCGAGCTCTTCCCACGCGGCCTTGACGCTGGGCGGGCCGGGTGCTCTCCTCTGCTGGACGCCCGAGAAGTGGGAGGTTCTCTTGCGCTCCGGAGACTCGCGCACGTCGGCCACGCGGTTCGGGCTCGCGCCGATGTCGGCGGACATCCGCGTCCTCACGTGGATCGTGCTCGCCCTGCCCCTCGCGCTCGCCCTGGGCGCCTCCCAGGCGCGCGGGCCAGTGCAGGCCGTGCTCGTCGCGGTGTCGGCCGTGATCCTCGTGCTCTACGCGACGGTGTGGCT
>JBGQGN010000012.1:0-18232 GCA_041497395.1 Methylomirabilia bacterium | reverse complement strand
CTCCCGGTGAGCGAGGCGACCCGCGCAGTGGCCGGCGCCTTCGGCGTTGACCCCCTGGGCTGGGCGCTAAGCGGCGGCGAGGACTACGAGCTCCTCTTCACGGCGGACCCGGACCGGGCGCCGGAGCTGGCCCGCGCCGTGGCGGCGCGGACAGGCACGCCCGTCCACCGGATCGGCGAGGTACGGCCCCTGAACGAAGGCGTGCGGTTCCTCGACCAAGGCGGCCGCTTGCGTGCGGTCGAGCCCGGCTTCGACCACTTCGGCTGAGCCATGGAGCGACTGGTTCTCGATCTCCTCCTGCTGGGGACCCTCCTCGGTGTCTCGGCGCTCCTGGCCGGCGCCGAGGCCGCCTACTTCTCGCTCACCCGCCTGGGGAGCGCCCACCTCGAGCCGGACGAGTCCCCGGAACACGCTCTCCTCGTGCGGGTCCTCCGCGACCCGCGCGACCTCCTGATCACGCTGCTCGTCGGCATCACCATCGTCAACATCGCGGCCGCGGCGCTCGCGACGCAGGTGGCCACGACTCTGTTCGGACCCCGAGGCATCGGGATCGCGATCCCCGTCATGGTCTTCCTCATCGTCGTCTTCGGCGAAGTCCTCCCGATGACGATCGCGGTGGGCATGCCGCACCGCTTCGGCCTGCTCGTGGCGCGCCCCGTGCTGGCGCTCCAGTGGCTCCTCACGCCCGTCCGCCTCCTGCTGGGGGCGTTCACCCACCTCGTCTCCCAGGCAGCGGACGGCGGGGGGGTGGCCAGGGCGGCGATCTCGGAGGCCGAGCTCCGCACCCTGGTGGAGGTCGGCCACCAGGAGGGCGTGGTCCAGCGCAAAGAGCGCGAGATGATCCACGGCGTCTTCGAGCTGGGTGAAACCAGCGTGGCCGAGGTCATGGTCCCGCGGACGGACGTCTTCGGCATCGACGTGACGACGACGCCCGACCGATTGCTGCCCGCCATCCGGGCAAACCTGCACCACCGCGTTCCCGTCTACGAGGGGAGCCTGGACCACGTGCTGGGCATCCTCCTCGTGAAGGAGCTCCTGCCGTCCTATGCGGGCCTGCCGCCCGACTTCGACCTCCGCGCGCATCTCACCCCGCCCTACTTCGTGCCCCAGTCGAAGCGGGCCGACGCGCTCCTGCGCGAGTTCAAGGCCAAGAAGCTCAGGATGGCGATCGTCGTCGACGAGTACGGGGGGACGGCGGGGCTGATCACGCTCGAGGACCTCCTGGAGGAGGTCGTCGGCGAGATCCGCTACGAGTTCGAGTCCGAGGAACGGCTGGCCCAGCCCGTGGACGAGCGCACGTGGCGCGTGGCGGCGAAGATGTCCATCGGCGACTTCACCCCCGTCACGGGGCTGTCCATCTCCGACGAGCACTTCGACACGGTCGGGGGCTGGGTGCTCGACCTCTTCGGCCGCGTGCCCCACCGGGGGGAGAGCGTCGAGGCCGACGGGATCCGGGTCACGGTGGAAACGATGCACCGCAACCGCATCCTCCAGGTGCTCGTCCGCCTGCCGGCGCCCCCGGAGACCCGGCCCGCCGCGCCGACCGGGATGCCGACACCGGACAGCGACGTCCGATCCGGGAGCGGGGCGTGAGCCTCGGCGCCACCTTCGGCATCGTCCTCCTGTGCCTGCTCGCCTCGGCGTTCTTCTCCAGCGCCGAGATCGCGTTCCTGGCCGCCAACCGGGTGCGGCTCCGCCACCTGGCCGAGCAGGGGTCGCGCGTGGCGCGGGGGTACATGGCGGCGTTCCAGCACCCGGAGCGGCTGCTGTCCACCGCGATGATGGGGGTGACGATCGCCCACGTGGTCTCCTCGGCGGTCGTGACCGCAGCCCTCCTCTTCTGGGTCGGCAGCCAGGCCTCCCTGTGGGCCACGGTGATCCTCACGCCGCTGATGCTGGTGTTCGGTGAGATCCTCCCGAAGGCGTTGACCCAGCCTCGCGCCACCGAGGTGGCCGTCCGGACCTTCGACCCGCTCCGGGCCGTCGCCTGGCTCCTCGCCCCGATCGTGGGCATCGCGAACCTGCTCGTCCGCGCGATCCTGCGAGGTCTCGGGCACGGGGAGCGCCGGGATCCGTTCGTCTCCCGGGCCGACCTTCGCCTCCTCGTCGAGCGCGAGCCGGACGGGACGACGGATGTCCGCGAGGAAGAACGGGAGATGATCGAGGGGATCTTCGACCTCGTCGAGACGTCCGCTCGCGAGGTCATGGTCCCACTGGTGGACGTGGTCGCGGTCCCCGAGGACGCGAGCATCGACGACGCGGTCGCGATGGTCCGGGAGAGCGGGCATTCCCGGCTTCCCGTCTACCGGGAGCGCATCGACAACGTCGTGGGGGTGGTCGCCGCGCTCGACATCCTGGGCCGAGGCGCGGCCGGCGAAACGATCCGGACCCTCATGCGGCCGGCGCACTACGTCCCCGCCACCAAGCGCATCAGCGACCTCCTGCCCGAGATGCAGCGCCGGCGGATCCAGCTTGCCGTCGTGGTGGACGAGTACGGCGCCAGCCAGGGCATCGTGACCGTCGGAGACATCATCGAGGAGATCGTGGGGGCGATCCCGGACGACCGCGAGCGGACGCCCTCCCAGCTCGTCCGGCTGCCCGACGGGAGCTACCTCGTGGCCGGCCGCATGTGGATCGAGGAGATCAACGAGGCTCTGGACTGGAGCCTCCCGACCAAGAAGGACTACGAGACAGTGGCGGGGCTGATCCTCGCCTCCCTCGGGCGCATCCCCCGGCCGGGAGAGCAGGCGACCATCGGCGGCTACGAGCTCGCGGTGGTGGACGCCGACGAGCGACGCATCCTCAAGGTGAAGGTCCGAGCGCGCGAGCGGGCAGCCGACGCCGGCCCCGCGCGGCCGCCCACACAGCTGTAAGGAGGGCACTCAGCATGACCGGCAGCATGGTGACGTTTCCCGCAAACGGGGCCACGACGTCCGGGTATCTCGCCACGCCGAAGAGCGGCGCGGGGCCGGGCGTCCTCGTGATCCAGGAGTGGTGGGGGCTCGTCCCCCACATCAAGCACGTCTGCGATCGCTTCGCGGCCGAAGGCTTCGTGGCGCTCGCGCCCGACATGTACCACGGCCAGACCGCCAGCGAGCCCGACACGGCCGGAAAGCTCTTCATGGCGCTCAACATCGCCCGCGCCGAGAAGGACCTTCGCGGGGCCGCGACGTACCTCCTGGCCCGGTCGTCCACGAAGAAGGTCGGGGCGGTGGGATTCTGCATGGGCGGCCAGCTCGCGCTCTTCGCGGCGACGCTCAATCCCGCGGTCGGGGCGTGCGTGAACTTCTACGGCATCCACCCGAACGTCAAGCCCGACTACGCGAAGCTGGCCGGGCCCGTGCTCGGACTCTACGCCGAGCGGGACGGCTTCGTGACACCCGCGGTCGCGCGGCAGGTCGACGCCGACATCAAGAAAGCGGGCAAGTCGTCCGAGATCCACGTCTACCCGGGCGTCGACCACGCGTTCTTCAACGACGAGCGCACGGACGTCTACGACCGGGCCGCCGCCGAGGACGCCTGGCGGCGGGCGCTCACCTTCTTCCGCCAGCACCTCCGGTAGCCGGCAACCCGCGCCGGACACCGCCCAAGACGCCGCGAGGGGGGCCCGGTGGCCCCCCTCGCGCTGCAGGCCCCGCGGACCGCGGGACCGTCCCGGTCGGCGACGATGCCTAACCGCGCCCCGCGGCGGCGGCCACCTTCCGCGCCTTCTTCGCCTCTTTGCCCTTCGGCTCGGTGGACTTCTTGCCCTTGGCGGGCGTGTCCTTGGAAACCTCGGGCCGGTCGACCAGCTCCAGGATCGCCACCGGGGCGGCGTCGCCGCGACGCGTCCCCATCTGGAGGATGCGCGTGTACCCGCCCCGCCGGTCCGCGTAGCGGGCGCCGACCGTGTCGAAGAGCCGGCGCACGACCACCACGTCCGGCACCAGGGTGAGCGCCTGCCGTCGCGCGTGGAGGGTGTCCTCCTTCGCGAGGGTCACCAGGTGGTCCGCCAGCGGCCGGACCGCCTTCGCCTTGGCCAGCGTGGTCGTGATCCGCTCGTGGGTGAACAGCGCCGTCAGGAGGTTCCGGAACAGGGCCCAGCGGTGAGCCGTCAGCCGGCCCAGCTTGGAGCCGCCGCGCTTGTGTCTCATGCGTCCCTCGTGGCCTCCACGGAGGCCGGGGCCGCCGTCGGCTCGTCGTCCTCCTCCTCCGCCCCCGCGGGCGTGAACAGGTCGAAGTGGTCGCGGAGGAGCTTCGACGCCTGGAGGAAGGCGTGGTCCGGCCCGATGCTGCCGTCCGTCGCGATCTCGACCACGAGCTTCTCGTAGTCGGTGATGTTGCCGAGCCGCGACATCTCGACCTGGTAGTTCACGCGCCGGATCGGCGAGAACGCCGAGTCAAGGCCGATCGCCCCCGACGGGATTCCATCCCCGTGCCGGTCGGCGGAGACGTACCCCCGGCCGGCGCGGATGCCAATGTCCAGCGTGAGCTTTCCCCCGGCCGCCACGGTGGCCAGGTGCAGGTCGGGCGTCACCACCCCGATGCCCTCCCCGGCGAAGTCGGCGCCAGTCGCGGCCCGCGGCCCTCGCACCTCGAGGTGAGCGCTCCCCGTCTCGGCGTTGCCGGCGATCCGCACCACCATCTTCTTCAGGTTGAGCAAGAGGTTCGCGAGATCCTCCTCGACCCCGGAGACGCGCTCGGCCCCGGCGCTCACCCCGGCGACCTTGACCCACACCAGGGCCGTCCCCGGGATCGCCGCGAGCAGCACCCGACGGAGCGAGCCGCCGACCGTCAGCGCGTAGCCCTTCTCGAACGGCTCGGCCGTCATGCGGCCAAAAGTCGCCGTCAAGTCTTCCCACTCAATGCGACGTGGACGTTGGAACATCAGCCGCGGCATGCGTCCGCCCCTCTTACTTCGAGTACAGCTCGACGATGAGCTGCTCTTGCACGGGAATCTGGATGTCGTCGCGGAGCGGCAAGCTCCGGACGGTCCCCGACTTTCCGGGGGCCGCCAGCTCGAGCCACTGGGGCACGTGGCCCCGACCAGCCGACAGGTTATCGGTCACCCGCTCCTGGAGCTTCGAGGTCGTCCGCAGCTGCACCAGATCGCCCACGCGCACCAGGAACGACGGGACCGACACGCGGCGCCCGCTGACCTGGAAGTGGCCGTGCGCCACCATCTGACGCGCCTCCGCCCGGGAGGCGGCGAAGCCCAGCCGGAAGACCACGTTGTCGAGCCGTCGCTCGAGCAGCCTTAGCAGGTTCTCGCCCGTCACGCCCTTCTGGCCGTCCGCCTGGGCGAAGTAGCGCCGGAACTGGCCCTCGAGCAGGCCATAGATGCGCTTGGCCTTCTGCTTCTCACGCAGCTGCTGCCCGTAGGCCGACTGCTTGGAGCGGCCCAGGCCATGCTGGCCGGGCGGGTAGTTGCGGCGCTCGATGGCGCACTTGTCCGTGAAGCAGCGGGAGCCCTTCAGGAAGAGCTTCAGTCCCTCCCGCCGGCACAGCCGGCAGACCGCGTCGTTGTACCTTGCCAACTCCTATCCTCCTCGTTACACCCGGCGGCGCTTGGGCGGTCGGCAGCCGTCGTGCGGAATCGGCGTGACGTCGTGGATCGCCGTGATCTCCAGGCCCACCGCCTGGAGCGAGCGGATCGCTGCTTCCCGGCCCGCGCCGGGGCCCTTCACGTAGACCTCGACCTGCTTGAGTCCGATTTCCATCGCCTTCCGCGCCGCCGACTCGGCTGCCATCTGCGCGGCGAACGGGGTGCTCTTGCGGGAGCCCTTGAAGCCCACGCTCCCCGCGCTCGCCCATGCGACCACTCCGCCCATCTTGTCAGTGAGCGTCACGACCGTGTTGTTGAAGGTCGCCTGCACGTGCGCGATGCCCGTGCGGACCTCCCGTCGTTCCTTCCGCTTTCCGCTCTTGCGCGGCTTGCCGGTCCCCGCCTCAGCCATGTCGTCCTACGCCTTCCCCGTCGTCGGATTCTTGCTCGTGGCCTTCTTCCGGATGCCGACACCCCGCCGCGGTCCCTTCCGGGTTCGCGCGTTGGTGTGGGTCCGCTGCCCGCGGACGGGCAGGCCCTTCCGGTGCCGAACCCCGCGGTAGCTGCCGATGTCCATGAGCCGCTTGATGTTCATGGTGACCTCGCGCCGCAGGTCGCCCTCGACCCGCTGCTCGCGATCGATCACCTCACGGACGCGCGCGGTCTCGTCCTCGGTCCATTCCCGGACCCGGCGGTTCAGATCCACGCCGGCCCGGGTCAGGATGCGGCGAGCCGACGAGCGCCCGATGCCCAGGATGTACGTCAAGGAAACCTCACCCCGCTTGTCCCGGGGCAGATCCACTCCAGCCACGCGTGCCATATGCCTGTCCTCTTCCGCCGCGCGTCAGCCCTGGCGCTGCTTGTGGCGCGGGTTCGCGCAGATGACGCGCACGACGCCCTTGCGCCGAATCACCTTGCACTTCTCGCATCGCGTCCTGACCGACGGTCGTACCTTCATCGAGTGCTCCGTCCGCTCTTCCTCACCCGGGCTCCGGCTACTTGAACCGGTACGTGATCCGGCCCCGCGTCAGGTCGTACGCCGACAGCTCGACCTTGACCCGGTCCCCGGGCAGAATCCGGATAAAGTGCATGCGCATCTTGCCCGAGACGTGCGTCAGCACGCGGTGCCCATTGTCCAGCTCGACGCGGAACATGGCGTTCGGCAGGGGCTCGACCACCTTGCCCTCCACCTCGATCGCGTCGTCCTTCGGCTTCTTGCCCTCTCGTTCCTCGGGGAACTGACCACGCCGGCGCCGCGCCATCAGGCCGCCTCCCTCACGTCCGCGGTGAGCACGTCCGGGCCGTGCTCCGTGACCGCCACGGTGTGCTCGAAGTGCGCCGCCAGGCTCCCGTCCGCAGTCACCGCCGTCCACCGGTCCGCCAGCACGCGCACCTCCCAGTGCCCCATCGTGACCATGGGCTCGAGGGCGAGCACCATGCCGACCCGGAGGAGCGGCCCGCGGCCGGGCTCCCCGAAGTTCGGCACCTGGGGGTCCTCGTGAAGCGCCCGGCCGATGCCGTGGCCCACGAAGGCTCGCACCACCCCGAAGCCCGCTCCCTCCACGTGCTGCTGGACCGCCGCCGACACGTCTCCCAGGCGCTGCCCCGGGCGGCACTGCGCGATGGCCAGCTCGAGGGACTCGCGCGTCACCTCCAGGAGGCGCCGGGCCTCGTCGGGGACCTCGCCGACCGGCAGGGTCACCGCCGCGTCGGCGTAGTAGCCCTCCACGATCGCCCCCAGGTCGAGGCCGATGATGTCCCCCTCCCGGAGCCGGCGCCGCGCCCCGGGAATCCCGTGGACGACCTCCTCGTTGATCGAGGCGCAGATCGTGGCCGGGAATCCCCGGTACCCCTTGAAGGCCGGCTTCGCCTTGCGGTCCCGGATCAGGGTCTCCACCTCGCGATCGATCTCGAGGGTCGAGACGCCCGGCTTCACCAAATCGCGGCACATCCGGAAGGCGTCCGCCAGGATCCGGCCGGCCGCCCGCATGTAGGCAATCTGGGTGGGCGACTTCAGCTCGATCACCGCGGGCCCTCGGTCGCCTTGACGAGGTCGGCGTGGACCGTGTCCATCGTCCCGGCTCCGGAGATCGTCATCAGGAGGCCGCGCTGCCGGTAGTAGTCGACGAGGGGCCGGGTGTCGCGAGCGTACACGGCGAGCCGTCGGCGGACGGTGGCTTCCTCGTCGTCCGTCCGCTGGTAGAGCTCCCCCCCACAGTGGTCGCAGCGGCCCGCCACCCGGGGCGGCGAGAGCGTGAGGTGGTAATTCCGGCCGCAACTCCGGCAGACCCGGCGCCCGCTGAGCCGCGCCACCGGCTCCTCGTCGGCCACCTGGAAGAGCACCACCCGGTCGAGGGGCGTTCCCTCGGCCTCGAGCAACTGGTCGAGCGCCTCCGCCTGCGCCGCCGTCCGCGGGAAGCCGTCCAGGACAAACCCCTTCCGGCCGTCCGGCTGGGCAAGCCGCTCGCGAACGAGTCCGATGATCACCGCGTCGGGGACCAGCTCGCCCGCGTCCATGTAGCGCCGGGCCTCGAGGCCGAGCCGCGTGCCGTGCGCGACGGCCTCCCGCAGCATGTCCCCGGTCGCGACCTGCGGCACGCTCCAGCGCGTGGCGAGCCGGCGCGCCTGCGTCCCCTTCCCGGCCCCCGGCGGCCCCAGCAGCACGATCCGCATCTCAGGCACGGACCTTCGTGCGGCGGCGCAGGAAGCCCTCGTAGTGCCGCATCAGGAGGTGCGACTCCATCTGCCGCACCGTATCGAGGGCGACGCCGACGACGATCAGGAGGCTCGTGCCCCCGAAGTAGAAGGGCACGTTGAACGCACGGATCAAGAAGTCCGGCAAGACGGAGATCAGGGCGAGAAACATCGCGCCGGGCAGCGTGATCCGCGTGAGGACCCGATCGATGAACTCCGCCGTCTTCTTGCCGGGCCGCACCCCCGGGATGAACCCGCCGTACTTCTTCATGTTGTCCGCGAGATCGTTCGGATTGAAGATGATCGCGGTGTAGAAGTACGTGAAGAAGACGATGAAACCCATGTAGAGGATGTAGTAGAGCCCGTGACGCGGGAGCGGCCCCGGTGACAGCGCGTCGGACACGACCTGCATCCACCAGGTCGGGACGAATCGCGCCAGCGTCGCCGGGAACAGGATCAGCGACGAGGCGAAGATCACCGGGATCACGCCGGCCGTGTTGATCCGGAGCGGGATGTGGGTCGACTGCCCCCCGTACACCCGCCGGCCGACGACCCGTTTGGCGTACTGAACCTGGATCTTCCGCTGACCCTCCTGCATCACGATGACCGCCGCTGTCACCGCGAGCATGAGCACGATGACACCGAGGAGCGCGATGGGCTTCATCTCCCCCGTCCGCAGCAGCTGGTAGGTCCCTTCCAGGGCCGAGGGCAGCCGCACCACGATGCCGGCAAAAATGATCAGCGAGATGCCGTTCCCGATCCCCTTCTCGGAGATCTGCTCGCCGAGCCACATGATCAGCGCGGTCCCCGACGTCAGGGTCATCATCGTGATCAGACGGAAGGCCCAGCCCTTGTTCGGCACCAGAGTGGCCCCGCCCGCGTCCATGCTCTCGAGCCCGATGGCGATGAACAGGGACTGAAACGCCGAGAGCACGATCGTGCCGTAGCGGGTGTACTGGGTGATCTTCTTGCGGCCCGCCTCTCCCTCCTTGGCCAGCCGCTCCAGCGCCGGCATGACGACTGTCAGGAGCTGGAGGATGATCGAGGCGGAGATGTAGGGCATGATCCCGAGCGCGAACACCGTGAGGCTGCGGAGGTTGCCGCCCGAGAAGAGGTCGACCAGTCCCAGCAGGGTCCCCTGGACGCTGTCGAAGAACCGCGAGAGCGCCGCCGCGTCCACGCCCGGGGTGGGCACGTGCGCGCCGAGCCGGTACGCGGCCAGGAGTCCCGCCGTCACCAAGAGCCGGCGCTTGAGCTCCGGGATCTTGGTGACGTTCTGGAGGTTCTGGAGGACCTCGATCACGCCGGAAGCACCTCGGCGCGGCCGCCGGCCGCCGCGATCTTGGCCGCCGCCGCCTTCGAGAAGGCGTGGGCGCGCACGGTGAGCAGGGTTCCGGCGGCGAGCTCGCCGCCGGCCAGCACCTTGACCAGGCGACTCGCCCGCGTGGCCATGAGCCCCGCGCCGACGAGGGCTTCGGGCCCGACATCGCCACCCTTCGGGAAGCATCGGGCGAGATCGCTCACGTTGATCACCGCGAACTCGCGATGGAACGGGTTCTTGAAGCCGCGCTTGGGGATCCGCCGATAGAGCGGCATCTGCCCGCCCTCGAAGCCGGGTCCCTTGCCGCCCCCCGAGCGCGCCTTGTGCCCCTTGTGCCCCTTCGTCGAGGTCTTGCCGTGGCCCGACGCGGGGCCGCGACCCACGCGCTTGCGCCGCTTCCGGGCCCCGCGCGGAGGCCGGAGATCGCCGAGCTTCATGCGGAGCGCTCCTTCGATGTCGGCGATTTCGGGTCGCGACGGCTCCGCCCGGCCACCTGCGTGTCGTCGCTCTCGACAGGCTCGACCCGGACGGCGTATGGCACGCGCGCGATCATGCCCCGGATCACAGGCGTGTCGTCGTGGACCACCGTCGCGCGGATCCGGCGGAGACCGAGGGCCTGGAGCGTCCGCACGTGGCCCGGCTTCAGCCCGATCGAGCTGCGCGTGAGGGTGACCTTAAGCTTCCTGCTTGGCAAGGACGGCCTCCTCCGCTTCCTGCAGGCCCTTCCGCCGAATCCCCTGGAGATCCTGGAGCTTCCGGATCCGCCGGAGCGCGTCCAGGGTCGCCTTCAGCACGTTGTGCGGGTTGTGCGACCCCAGCGTCTTGGTCAGGACGTCCTGGATGCCGGCGGCCTCGAGCACCGCCCGGACCGCGCCGCCGGCGATCAGACCCGTCCCCTGCGTCGCCGGACGCAGGAACACCCGCCCCGAGCCGTAGTGGCCGGTGATCTCGCAGGGGAGTGTCGTGTCGCGGATCGGCACGTAGAGCAGGTCCTTCTTCGCGTGCTCGACAGCCTTCCGGATCGCCTCGGGCACCTCGTGCGCCTTGCCCAGGCCCACACCCACGTGCCCCCCGCCGTCACCCACGACGACGAGCGCGGTGAAGGAGAATCGGCGCCCACCCTTCACCACCTTGGCCACGCGGTTGATGGCGACCACCTTGTCCTTCAACTCGAGCCCGCTCGGATCGATCCGCCCCTCCGCCATGTCCTCTCCAGTCGTACCAGTTCGCTAGAACACGAGACCCGCGGCGCGCGCCGCGTCCGCCAGGGCCTTTACGCGGCCGTGGTACTTGTATCCGCCGCGGTCGAACACGACCGCCGCGACCCCGCCGGCCTTGGCCTTCCGGGCGATCAGCTCACCCACCGCCTTCGCCGCCGCCACGTTGCCGCCCGAGCGCAGCGTCTCCTTGAGCTCGGGCGACAGGCTACCCGCGGCCGCGACCGTGACGCCCCGGTCGTCGTCCACGACCTGGGCGTAGATGTGCTTGACGCTCCGGAACACCACCAGGCGAGGGCGCCCCTCCGACCCGCGCACGACGCGCCGGATGCGGCGGTGTCGATTCGCCCGACCTTCCACGCGCTGTGTCACACCCACCGTCGTCTCTCCTCGGGGAAGCGCCGGCTACTTCGCGCCGGTCTTCCCGACCTTCTTGCGGACCACTTCACCCGCGTACCGGACGCCCTTGCCCTTGTAGGAGTCGGGTGGGCGGAGGGCCCGGAGCTGCGCGGCCGTCTGGCCGACGAGGTACTTGTCCACGCCGCGGAGCGTGATCCCGGTCTGCTTCTCGACCTCGGCGGTCACCCCCTCCGGCAGCGCGAACACGATCGGGTGCGAGTAGCCCAGGGCGAACGTGAGGTTGCGCCCGGCCTGCTGGACCCGGTACCCGATCCCCTGGATCTCGAGCTTCCGCTCGAAGCCCTCGGTGACGCCGTGGACCATGTTCGCGACCAGCGCACGGGTGAGCCCGTGAAGCGCTCGCGCCGACCGGTTCTCAGCCCCGCGCCCCACCACCACGCTGCCGTCGGCGACCTTCACCGAGCAGAGCTCGTGGACTTTGAGCTCGAGGCGGCCCTTGGGGCCCTTGACTTCGACCTGCTGCCCCTGGACGCCCACCTGCACGCCCTTGGGGATCACGATCGGCTTCCTGCCTATCCTCGACATCGTCCCGTCCCTCGCCCCGCACGCGGCCCGGCGGGCCGCGCTACCAGACGTAGCAGAGAACCTCCCCGCCCACCTTGGCCTTGCGGGACTCCCGGTCCGTGAGCACGCCCTGCGGGGTGGACAGGATCGCCACGCCCATCCCTCCGAGCACGCTCGGAATCCGGTCCGCTCCCACGTACCGTCGCCGCCCCGGCTTCGAGACACGTCGGAGCCCGCTGATCACCCGCTCCTGCCCTGGCCCGTACTTCAGGTAGACGCGGAGCACGCCCTGCCGCTTGTCCTCGATGAGGCGGAAGTTCTTGATGAACCCCTCCTCCTTGAGGATCTCCGCGAGCCGCACCCGCAGCTTCGAGGAGGGGATGTCCACCTTCTCGTGCTCGGCCAGGCTGCCGTTGCGGATTCGCGCCAGCATGTCCGCCACCGGATCCGTCACCATCGCCATGGGTCGCTCTCCCTCGGGGCGGCTACCAGGAGGCCTTCACCACGCCCGGAATCTCGCCGCGCAGGGCCAGGTTCCGGAAGCAGATTCGGCACAGCTGGAACTTGCGGAGATACCCGCGCGGGCGCCCACACAGCCGGCAACGCGTGTAGGTGCGCACCTTGAACTTCGGAACACTCCGCTGCTTGTTGATCAGCGACGTTTTTGCCATTGGCTCGTTCTCCGCCCTACTCGCGGAACGGCACGCCGAGGTGCGTCAGGAGGGCCTTCGCCTCCTCATCCGTCGCGGCCGTCGTGCAGATGATGATGTCCATCCCGCGGATCTTGTCGATCTTGTCGTAGTCGATCTCCGGAAAGATGATTTGCTCCTTGAGCCCGAGCGCATAGTTCCCTCGCCCGTCGAACGACTTCGGGGACACCCCCCGGAAGTCGCGCACCCGCGGGAGGGCCACGCTGACCAGACGGTCGAGGAACTCGTACATCCGCGCCCCACGCAGCGTCGTCTTCGCCCCCACCGGCATCCCGGTTCGCACCTTGAAGGCTGCGATCGACTTCTTCGCCTTCGTGATCACGGCCTTCTGGCCGGTGATCGCCACCATGTCGGCGGCGGCGGCGTCCAGCACCTTCGCATTCTCCTTGGCCTCGCCGAGCCCCATGTTGATGACGATCTTCTCGAGGCGCGGCGCCTGGTGCGGATTCCGGTAGCCACGCTCCTGCATGAGAGCGGGCACGATGGCGGCCCGGTAACGCTCGCGCAGCCGCGGCGGGATCTGCCCCATGCTGCGCGACTTGGCCGCCGGCGGCGCGGGCGCGGCCTTCGCCGCCGCCGGGCCGCGCTTGCCACCGCGCGCAGGCGCCCCTGGCTTGCCGCCGCCGGCCGGCTTCGCGCCCGCCGCCTTGGCCGGAGCGCCCTCGGGCTTGTCCGCCTTCGCCATCGCCTCTCTCCCTAGCTCTTGTCGACGAGCTCGCCGCAGCGCCGGCACACGCGCGCGCGGCGGTCGTTCGCCAGCACCCGAATGCCGATCCGGGTCGCCTTGTCGCACTTGCCGCAGACCAGCATCAGGTTCGAGACGTGCAGCGGCGCCTCGCGCTCGATGATCCCGCCCTGGCGGAGCTTCTGCGTCGGGCGCTGGTGCCGCTTGATCATGTTGATGCGCTCGACGACGACGCGCTCCCGGGCTGGCAGCACGAACAGGACCTTGCCGCGCTTACCCTTCTCCCGTCCCGCGATGACCAGGACGGTGTCGTTCTTCCGGATCGCCAACGCTCGCGATACAGGCATTGATTCAGGGCTCCTCACAGAACCTCGGGGGCGAGCGAGATGATCTTCACGAACTGCCGATCCCGGAGCTCGCGCGCCACGGGTCCGAAGATGCGCGTCCCGATCGGGTTGTTCTGCGGGTTCAGGAGTACCGCGGCGTTGCGATCGAACTTGATGTGCGAGCCGTCGGGCCGCCGGATCTCCTTCGCCGTCCGCACCACGACCGCACGCGCCACGTCGCCCTTCTTCACGGATCCGTCGGGTGTCGCTTCCTTCACCGCCACGATGATCGTGTCCCCAATCGACGCGTACTTCTTGTTCGAGCCGCCCATCACCCGGATGCACTGGACCTTCTTGGCGCCCGAGTTGTCGGCGACCTCCAGCATCGTCCGCGTTTGAATCATGGCTGTCCGTTCCCCGGGCCGGGCTCAGGAGGCCCGCTCGAGGATCTCCTTGATCCGCCACCGCTTGTCCTTGGACAGCGGGCGGGTCTCCACGATGAGCACGCGGTCCCCCACGTGCGCCTCGTTCCGCTCGTCGTGCGCCTTGAACCGCGTCGTACGCTTGATGACGCGCTCGTACCGCAAATGGCGGAAGGAGCGCTCCACCGCGACCACTCGCGTCTTGCTCATCTTGTCGCTGACCACCAGACCGACCCGGGTCTTCAGCACGCCTCGCCTCCCCGCGCCTAGCCGCGCTGCAGCCCGAGCGTCCGCTCGCGCAGCAGTGTTTGGACACGGGCGAGCTCGCGCCGAGCCTGGCCGATGCGCGACGGGTTCTTCGCCATCGCCATCGAGACCTGGAAGCGGAGGTTGAAGACCTCCTCCCGGAGCTCGCGGACCTTCTGCCCGAGCTCGGTCTCGCTCAGATCGCGCAGGTTCGTCTTCCCCTTCATCGCCCCGCCTCGCTCAGACCTCTGGCGGCCTGTGGGCTCATGCTTGCTCGCGCTTGATCATTTTCGTCCGGATGGGCAGCTTGTTGCCCGCCAGGCGGAACGCCTCCCGCGCGATCTCCTCGGTCAGTCCCTCCATCTCGTACAGGATCCGGCCGGGCTTGACGACCGCCACCCAGTACTCGGGGTTCCCCTTGCCCTTCCCCATCCGCGTCTCGGCGGGCTTCTTGGTGAAGGGCTTGTCCGGGAAGACCCGGATCCAGATCTTGCCACCCCGCTTGACCGCTCGCGTCAGGGCCACGCGGCCCGCTTCGATCTGGCGGTTCGTGAGCCAGCACGGCTCGAGGGCCTTCAACCCGAAATCGCCAAACGCGAGCGTCGCGCCCCGGTGGGCGGTCCCCTTCATCCGGCCTCGCTGGGCCTTGCGGTACTTGACGCGCTTGGGCTGGAGCATCGCGTCCGGCTACCCGAGCTCGGCCGCCCGGGCCGTGGGCAGCACCTCGCCCTTGAAGATCCACACCTTCACGCCGATCGTCCCGTACGTCGTGTGGGCCGTGGCGATCCCGAAGTCGAGATCCGCCCGGAGCGTCTGGAGCGGCACCCGGCCGTCGCGGTACCACTCGCGGCGGGCGATCTCGGCCCCGCCAAGCCGCCCCGCGCAGGCGATCCGGACCCCCTCGGCCCCGAGCCGCACCGAGCTCTGCACCGCCTTCTTCATCGCGCGCCGGAACGCCACCCGCTTCTCCAGCTGGAGCGCGATGTTCTCGGCGACGAGCTGCGAGTCGAGCTCCGGATGCACCACCTCCTGGATGTCGAGGTGGATCTCCTTCCCCGTTCGCATCTGCAGCTCGCTCTTGAGCTTCTCGACCTCGGCACCCTTCCGCCCGATGATGATCCCGGGCCGCGCCGTGTGGACGGTGATCCGCGCCCGGTTGGCCGAGCGCTCGACGTCGATCCGCGAGATGCCCGCGTGGTAGAGCGCGTCCTTGATGTATCGCCGGATCTTGATGTCCTCGTGGAGCAGGTTCGCGTACTCCTTGGAGGCGAACCAGCGCGAGCTCCACGTCCGCGTCGTCCCCAGCCGGAACCCGATCGGGTGGACCTTCTGCCCCATTACGCGCTCCTCGTCGTCGTCTTTGCCGGTCGGCGGCCGCCACTCGGACGCGCGCGCGTCGCCCCGGCCGGCCGTTGCCGCGCCGGAGCGGTGCCAGCCCCGGCCTCGGCCAGGGCCACCGTGATGTGGGCAAGTCGATGTCGGATCCAGAACGCCCGGCCCATCGCCCGCGGCTGGATCCGCTTGAGCGACGGGCCCCCGTCGATCACTGCGTTCACCCGGAGGTCGTCCAGGCTTCGCACCTGGTGGTTGTGCTCGGCGTTGGCGACGGCCGATCGCAGAACCTTCTCGATGTGCCGGGCCGCCACCTGGGGCGAGTACTGCAGGATCGCCAGCGCCTCCGCCACGGTCTTGCCGCGCACGAGGTCCGCGACCAGACGCGCCTTGCGGGGCGACACCCGGATGTAACGTGCGATGGCCTTGGTGAGCATGCGATCCCCGTCCTACTTCAGCGCCGTCGACTTCTCGGTGTGCGAGCCGTGCGCCCGGAACGTCCGCGTCGGCGAGAACTCTCCGAGCTTGTGCCCGACCATGTTCTCCGTGACGTAGACCGGGATGAACTTTCGGCCGTTGTGAACGGCCAGCGTGTGCCCGACGAAGTCCGGGCTGATCGTCGAGCGCCGGGACCAGGTCTTGATCACCTTCTTCTGCCGGGAGGCATTGAGTGCCTCGACCTTCTCCATGAGATGCGCGTCGATGAACGGGCCCTTGCTGACCGAGCGTCCCACTTCGTCCTCCTACCGCCGCCGCCCGCGGCGGGCGACGATGTACCGGTCCGACGGCTGGCGCCGCCGCGTCTTGGCGCCCTTGGTCGGCTTGCCCCACGGGGTCATGGGATGGTTCCCCTTCCCGCGGCCCTCACCGCCACCCATCGGGTGGTCGACAGGGTTCATCGCCACGCCCCGCACCGTCGGCCGGATCCCGAGCCAGCGGCTGCGGCCCGCCTTGCCGACCGTCACGTTCTCATGGTCGAGGTTTCCCACCTGCCCGATCGTCGCCATGCAGGTCTGGCGGATCAGCCGGATCTCGCCGGAGGGAAGCTTGACGTGAGCCATCTCCCCTTCCTTGGCCACGAGCTGCGCCCCGGTACCGGCGCTCCGGCACAGCTGCCCGCCCTTGCCCGGCTGGAGCTCCACGTTGTGGATCGTCGTGCCCGCCGGGATGGCACGAAGCGGGAGCGCGTTGCCGGGCAGGATGTCGGCGCTCGGACCCGAGACCACGGTGTCGTCCACCTTGAGCCCGTGGGGGGCGAGAATGTAGCGCTTCTCCCCATCGCGATAGTGCAGAAGCGCGATGTGGGCGCTGCGATTCGGGTCGTACTCGATCGCCGCCACCTTCGCCGGCACCCCGAACTTCTCGCGGCGAAAGTCGACCAGCCGGATCTTTCGCTTGTGCCCACCGCCGATGTGCCGCGTCGTGATCCGGCCCTGCGAGTTCCGGCCCCCGCTCCGCTTCTTGGTGACGACGAGCGCCTTCTCCGGGCGGACCTTCGTGATCTCGTCGAAGGTCAGAATGGTCTGGAACCGTCGACCGGCCGATGTCGGCTTCAGCGTCCTGACTGCCATGGTCCCCGTCCTGTCTCCGTGCCTTCTGGGCGTTCCGCTTACGACTCGAAGAGCTCGATCTTGTTGTCGGGCGCGAGCTGGACGACAGCCTTCTTCCACGACGCACGCCGGCCCACGAAGCGACCCATCCGCTTCTCTTTGCCGTAGACCACCTGCGTGCGCACGGTCATCACTTTCACCTTGAAGATCGTCTCGACCGCCCGCCGGATGTCGACCTTGTTGGCGTCCACCGCCACCTGGAAGCTCACCTGGTTGCGCTCGTCCTTGAGCGTCGTCGCCTTCTCGGTCACGAGCGGCCGCAGCACCACCTGCCGGGGGTCTCTCATGCCCGGAGCCCTTCCTGCGTCGCGACCAGGGCCTGGCGCTCCGCCACGATCCGGTCGTGCCTCAAGAGCTCGGCCACCGACACGTGCCCCGGGCGCCCGAGCGTCAGCCACGGCACGTTCTGGCACGCGCGCACCAGCCCGGCGCTGGGCTCGACCACCATGAGGAGCGTCCGCGTCTCCGTGACGCCGAGCCCGGCCAGCAGCCCGACCAGCGCCTTCGTCTTCGGCTGCGCCAGCTCGAGCCGCTCCACCACCGTGAGCTGCCCGCCGGCGACCTTGTCCGTCCAGGCCGCCCGGAGCGCTCCGCGCCGCGCCTGGCGCGGCATCGCCTGCGCGTAGCTCCTGGGCGTGGGCCCGAAGGGCTTGCCGCCCCCCTTCCACTGGGTCGCCCGGATCGAGCCCTGTCGCGCCCGGCCGGTGCCCTTCTGCTTCCAGGGCTTCTTGCCGCCGCCCGACACCTCGCTCCGGCCCTTCGTGTCGTGGGTGCCGGCCCGACGCCCGTTCAGCTCCCGCACGACGGCCTGGTGGAGCAGCGCGCCGTGGATCGGCGCGCCGAAGACGGCCGCGTCGAGCTCGAGGGTGCCGCGGGCCTTGCCACTCGTGTCGACGACGTTGACCGTCACCGTGCCCGCCATCGCCTCGCTCACGCCTTCTTCGCAGCGTGCTGCTGCGCCTTCGAGAGCTTGACGCTCTTTCGCACCAGCAGGAGCCCACCCGTGGCACCCGGGACGGCACCCCTGATCACGAGCAGGTGCTGCTCGGGGAGCACGCGGACCACCTCGAGGTGCGGCGTGGTGACCCGAACCGCTCCCATACGCCCCGGCAGCCGGTGCCCCGGGAACACGCGGGAGGGGTCCGACGAGGCGCCGATCGAGCCGGGCGCCCGGTGGAACATCGAGCCGTGGCTGGCCTCACCGCCGCTCCAGCCGTGGCG
>JBGQGN010000011.1:0-18707 GCA_041497395.1 Methylomirabilia bacterium | reverse complement strand
GCTCTCTGGCCGGGCGGCTCAGAGCAGTCGCTCGATCGCGTCCAGGACGGTCTGCTCCACCGAGGACTCCGGCGTCGCCACGACCTTCCGTTCCTTCGTCCAGAAGATGCGCTGCTCCTTGAACACCTCGCGCTTCACCGAGATCGACGTCTCGCTGCCCGAGACGGCGCGAACCACGACGTCCAGTGTGTGCCGCGTGCCTTCGGCGTAGACGACGAAATCCTTGAAGGTCACGTTGCGAGGCTCGGTTCGGATGACGCCCGTCGCCTGATCCGCGCGGTCGATGTCCCACCCGAGGCTACGCAGGACCGACTGGACGACCATCCAGGTCCGCTCGACGGTGACCGGGAACACCCGAACCAGCTGGCCATCGGGTCCACGTGAGGAGGTAGCCGGCGGGAGGGACGCGGTGACGGGCGGTGGAGACGCGGACGGCGATTGCGTCTCGGTTCCCGGAGCGGGAGGGCTGCCCGTCGCTCGCTCCGACGGTGGGGAGCCAGGCGGTGCCGTGGTCGCGGACGGAGCGGCGGCAGTGAGCTTGGATAGCTCTCCGACCAGCACGAGATCGTCCGAGGGCTCGCGCGCGCCCCCCTGGCGCTCCATCGTGATGCCGAAGATGTCGGGGGACCACGTCGCCCGGGGCGGAGCGACACGGAGCGTGCCCGCACCCTGCGAATCCACGGCAAGCAACCCGGCCGAGACGCGGTTCCCGAGGTTGATGCTGCCGAGCCAGAGCTGATACGTGCGACCCGCCGGAGGTTGAGGGAGGCCCGACACGACGAGCCTGCCTCCCCCGATGGGCTCCCACTGGAGCTGTCCGCGCGCCCCCGTGGCCGCGCCGACGGGCACGAGCGAGATCACGCGCAATCCTGCCGTGGGCAGGGAGGTGCCGGGCTCCGTCCGGGCGCTGAGCAGTCTCGGCGCGGTCGCGGACTGGCTCGATGGGGCGCCGAGCGGCGGGCGATCCGAGGCTGGCGGCGGTGGGTCCGGCCGGCTCGCGACTTTGGGGGACGCCGGCTCGGGGGCTCGCTTTGCCGGCGGCGAGGAGGTGGTCGCCGGGGCCGGCTCGGGCGCGCGCGTCACCGGCGGCAAGGGAGCGGCCGCCGGAGCCGGCTCGGGGGCGGGCGTTGATGGCGGCGCCGGCGCCGCCGACTGGGTCTCGACCGGCGCGCCCGCCGGAGCTTGGGACGGATTGATTGCGTTCGGCGGACGCTGCTTCTGCTGGCGAGACAGGCTCGTGGCGACGCGCGGGAGCGACGGCATCCACGCTTGACGCCACACCAGGGCCAGGCCCGCGGCGGCGCCCAGGACGACGAGGGTCGCGAACAGAAGGGACTGGGATCGCGCAGGAGCCCGGCGTCTCGAAATGGCGCGCGCCCGCCCGAGAGTCGCCTCGGATCGCCCTCGAACGATGGGCCTCTCCACCGAGGCGTCTCGCGGCTGAAGGGGCTCACCACACTGGTGACAGAACCCCTGACGCTCCGGGTAGTCGCGGCCACACTGAACGCATCGCATCATGGGAACAAAACCTCAAACTTACGATAGGGGTCTCGCTCTGACGGTGTCAAGTTCGGCGAGCATCGGGAAGGCTGGCAAAATTCCCGGTCGGAGTGCGCGGCGCTACTGGGTCCGTCC
This sequence comes from Methylomirabilia bacterium, assembly GCA_041497395.1. Classification (GTDB taxonomy): domain Bacteria; phylum Methylomirabilota; class Methylomirabilia; order Rokubacteriales; family DASRDR01; genus DASRDR01. The sequence goes on along the minus strand of JBGQGN010000011.1, from coordinate 17,072 downwards.
GGCGAGCGCCCGCTCGAAGGCGGTGTAGGCGGACGGGTCGAACAGGACGAATCGGACCTCGGCGACGCGCGTCCCGGCCGCCTCGACCGCCGCGATGGCGGCGGGCGCGGCGAGATCCAAGGGATAGCCGTAGACCCCGGTCGAGATCGCAGGGAAGGCGACGGTCGTGCAGCCGAGCGCGTCAGCCACCCTGAGCGACTCGACGTGGCAGCTTCGGAGGAGCGCCGAGCGATCCTCCCTCGGCGAGTAGACGGGGCCGACCGTGTGGATCACCCAGCGAGCGAGAAGCCGTCCGGCCGGCGTGGCCGCCGCCTGGCCCGTGGGGAGGCCATCGGGAAAGCGCTCGGCGCGGAGGCGCCGGCAGGCTTCGAGGATCGCCGGGCCGCCCCTCCGGTGGATCGCGCCGTCGACACCGCCGCCGCCCATGAGGGTGGAATTGGCGGCGTTGACGACGGCGTCCGCCGACTGCTCCGTGATGTCACCCCGGACGAGGACGATGCGCGGCACCGCCGGATCAGGCGAACGAGCCCCACTCGTACTCGTGCTCACCCCGGATCACCTGGCCGCGCGCGTCCCGGTCGATCGCGAACGGGGCGAGCGGGCTCGCGGCGAAGTCCGCGCCGCGGACGATCTCGGCCAGGGCCCGCCCCATGGAGGGACCGAACTTGAACCCCTTGCCGTTGCCCCCGGTGAGGACGAACAGGCCCGGCATGCCCGGCACCGGCCCGGCGAGGGCGTGGCCGTCCGGCGTCCGCGAGTCGAGGCCCACCCACGTCCGGCCCGGCGACGCGCGCTCGAGCGCCGGGATCCGTGGGATGAGACGCGTCGCCGCCGAGACGAGCTCGTCGAGCGTCGGTGGGGCGAACTCGGCCTTGCCGTGGAAGGGCTCCCCCCGGAAGCCGATCGAGTCCTCGTACCCGGCGCCGATCAGGAGCGCGTCGCCGATCTCGCCCCGGTACCATTGCTCGGCGGCGTGGTCGATCGTGCACGGCACGCGGTCGAGGCCGGGCAGGCCGTGGAGGAGGCCCGCGCCGATCGGCATCGGGAACACGGGCAGGTCGACGCCGACCTCGGCCGCGAGCTCGCGGGTGCCCGCCCCGGCCGCCAGGACGACCGCCGCGGCCGGGATCCGGTCCGCGCCGAGCCGGATGCCGGCGGCGCGGCCGCCCTCGGTCAGGACGTGCGCCGCCCCCGCGTCCGTCAGGACGCGGCCGCCGCGATCGCGGACCCCCGCGAGGAGGCTCCCGACGCAATCGGAGGGATCGGCGTGGCCGCTGTCCGGCTCCCATGCGGCCGCGCCGATGCCGTCCGTCTCCACGAACGGGAGGATCCGCTTCACCCCGGCGGCGTCCAGCACTTCCGTCGGCACACCCATCGCCTGCAGGAGCGCCACGTTCTTCTCGAGCGTCGGGACCAGGATCGGGGGCACGATGAACAGGAAGCCGTTCCGGCGGTATCCGTTCTCGCCGCCGACCTCCGTGCCCCAGCGCCGGTGCATCCGCCAGCTCTCGACCGCGAAGTGCGCCTCGGGCGGATTGGCGTAGTGGCACCGGATGTAGCCCGCGGTCCGGCCGGAGGCGCCGCCCGCCGGGAGCCCGCGGTCGACGACGACGACGCGGAGGCCCGCGCGCGCGGCGAAGCAGGCCGTGCTCGCGCCGGCGATGCCGGCGCCGACGACGACGAGGTCGACGGGCTGCGCCATGGCTCCTTCTCCTATGAGGGTTGGATGCGTGTCGCGAATCGGATGCCGAAGCCGTCGGGATCCGCGATCGTGAAGTCCCGGAGACCGTAGTCGCGATCCGCGATCGGCGCGAGCACGCGGGCTCCCATCCCGGTCGCGCGGCGCCACCAGGTGTCGACGTCCGGCACCATCACGCGCACGTTGGCCTGAGTTGCCGGGGGCGGCTCGTGGTGGGGCCGCTCGTCGAGAAAGAACCGATGTCCCTCCCACGTGACCGCGGCGAAGCCTCCCTTCCGGCCCAGGATCTCGAACCCCAAACTTCGGTAGAAATCCACGGCGCGGTCGAGATTCTGGACGTAAACCTCGACGACCAGCTGTTCGGTGGCCGGGACGTAGGGGGCTGCCATCGACGAGCGCCCGTGCCCCGCTCGGTCAACCGTCGGCCCGGTTGACTCGCATCAGGTAGCGGTAGGGGTCGCTCGTCATGACGGCGCCCCCCGACACGAGGAGGACGGCGCCCGACACCCACGCCGCCTCGTCCGCCGCGAAGTAGACCGCCGCGGCCGCGACGTCCTCGGGCTGGCCGACGCGGCGCAGAGGATAGAATGCCGACCGCTTCTGTCGGTCCGCCTCCGTCGCGAGCCAGGGGGCCGTCAGCGGGGTCTCCACCACCGCCGGGGCGATGGCGTTGACGCGGATCCGGTGCTGGCCGAGCTCGACCGCCATGGTCTGGACGATGTTGTTCAGCGCGGCCTTGCACGCGCCGTAGATGCCCTCACCCCCGGGCGCCGCGTACAGGCTGTCGATCGACGAGAGGAAGATGATGGATCCGCCCGTCCCGCGGTCGCGCATCACCCGCGCGGCCGCCTGGGCGCCGAAGACCTGCGCGGTGAGGTTCAGCCGCACCATCGCGTCCCATCCCGCCTCGGTGACGTCGAGCCACTCGGCCGTGCTACCCGGCTCCTCCGTGAAGCCGCCTGCATTGTTGACCCAGACGTCGAGCCGGCCGAGCTGCGCCGCCGCGACATCGGCCAGCGTCCGGATCTGGCCGAAATCGGTGACGTCCGTCGGCTGGACGACCGCCCGTCGTCCCTTGGCCTCGACCTCCTGGGCGACGGCCTCCAGGTCCGCGCGGCTCCGAGCCCCCAGCGCCACGTCGGCGCCTTGCTCGGCGAACGCGAGCGCGATCGCCCGGCCGAGGCCGCGGCTCGCGCCGGTGACCACACACGCCTTGCCCGCCAGTGAGAACATGGTGACTCCCTTGAGCCAAGCCGCCTGGATCGCCCGCCTACAGCCCCGCGTAAAGCGGGCGATCGCTAGGTCGCTCTGCCATCAGATCCAGGTCGTCCCCGCTGGAAGCGTCGGTGGCCGGATGCCCCAGCTAGGCGCTTCGCGGCCGCCGTACGCCCCGGCGACCACGCCGGACCACTGGCGCCAACGCCCTGAGCGCCTCGTTAACTGATGGACCATCCGGAAACACGTCGAGAACCTCCGGATCGATGACGACGACGTTCGCGCCCTCGGCGTACCGGGCCGCGGTCACACCGCGGATGGCGCGAGAAAAGTCATACTCAGGCCGCAACGTATCGCGGGCGCGTGCTCGCGTCTCAGGTCTAGTCCTCCGCTTCATATCGCCTCGTCAGTCATCGACCCTCCCTGTGGCCACCGTGCGCCTCTGTACGGATAACGCCGCGGTGAGCGGCCGCGGCGAGCGAATGCGAGCCAGCGGTCCGCTCCACTGCGCGGTTAGCGACCGAGCGGGGACGTAGGGAACGCAGGTTCGGTTTGAGGGATACCGTCATTGGAGGATCTCGTCTGCTCGCAGCAAGAACGACAGCGGGAGAGTCAGGCCAAGGGCCGCCGCGGTCTTGCGGTTGATGACCAGCTCGAACTTGGTCGGCTGATCCACGGGCAGGTCTGCCGGCTTGGCGCCTTTGACGATCTTGTCGATATAGTCGGCGGCGCGGCGCCACATGTCCGGGACGCTCGGACCATAGCTCATCAGGCCCCCCGCGAGCGCGAACTCTCGACTGAGATAGGTGGCGGGCAACCCGTGCCTGGTAGCGAGGGTGGCGATCTGCCGCAGATTTGCGCCGGCGGGGGGGTGGGGAAGGACGATGACGGCGCCGACCTTCTCGGTGACGATCGCGGAGAAGGCGTGGGTGATGTCGTCAGGTCCTCGCACTTCCCAGGCCAGTGGCGTGACTGCTAATGCCCGGCCGGCCTCCTGGATCTCTTTCCACATGCTCGTGTGCGCGACATTCTTTGGGTCCCAAAGAACGGCCACGCGTGTGGTTCGGGGCGCCGCCTCCTTGAGCAGCTGTACCCACTTCGCGCTGACGCCCTCCGCCATGTTCGACAACCCGGTGATGTTGCCCCCGGGCCTCGCGAGACTGGCCACGAACCCAGCCCCCACCGGGTCACCGATGTTCGCCATCACGATGGGGATCGTCTGCGTGGCCTGCTTGAGCGCGCCGAGCGCGGCATTGCCCTGAACCACGATGATGTCGACCTTGAGCCGGACCAACTCGGCTGCGAGTGCCGGGTAGCGTTCGGCCCGACCCTCGGCGTTCCGCACCTCAAGGACGAGGTCTTGACCTTCCGTGTAGCCGAGCTCTCGCAGCCGTCCCCGAAAGGGCTCGAAGCCGGCCTGGAAGCCCGGGCCACCACCGGCAAACACGCCGACCCGAACGACCTTCGGCGCCTGTTGCGCCTGAGCGGCGAGTGGCGCCGTGCAGACAGCAAGGGCGAGGACGACGGCAAGCGGAATACGTGTGACGCTCATCCCATATGCCTTGTGTCGCTAACTCGAATTCGGCCGCAGGATACGCAGGTCTGCGTATGACGGCAAACGCTGCGGGGACACCCGGCCGGTCTCGACGTTCCGCCAGTTCCCCGGACGGCTCCTCGGACCTTTCGATTCACAAGCTTGCCCCCAAAGACGGGACGTGTAATGCACTGAGACACTCAGCGTGGCTCTGCGGCGTATCTTGGCGCAGATCGCGGAGGAAGCGGCGGGAGGGCGTGTGGACATCACCGCGCGCGCCCGGCCGGTGCCGGCTCGAAGGCGGCGTGGGCCGGGCGGTCTAAGAGGACGACGCGCAAGGATCGCCGGCCCCCCCTTGGGATGGACCGCGCCGTCGATGCCGCCGCCTGGAAGCAAGGAGTTGGCGGCGGTGACGACGGCATCCACCGCGCATCACCTCGCCGCGTGCTCGAGCGGCCGCATCAGGCCCGGCCATCGTGCATCGCCCGCCACACGCGCTCGGGGCGGAGCGGCATGTCGATGTGCCGGACGTTGAACGACCGGAGCGCGTCGACCACCGCATTCACCACCGCCGGTGTCGAGCCGATCGTCGCCGCCTCGCCGATGCCCTTCGCGCCGAGCGGGTTCACCGGTGTCGGCGTGACCGTCTGATCGGTGACGAAGGACGGCAGGTCATCCGCGCGCGGGACGCAGTAGTCCATGAGCGAGCCCGTCACCAGCTGGCCGTCGGGCCCGTAGACCATCTCCTCCAGGAGTGCCTGCGCGATCCCCTGGGCGAGCCCTCCGTGCACCTGGCCCGTGACCAGGACCGGGCTCACACGGACGCCGCAGTCGTCGATCGACACGAAGTCCCGGACCGTGACCTGACCCGTCTCACGGTCGATCTCGACGACCGCGATGTGGGCGCCGAAGGGGTAGAGGAGCTGGGGCGGCCGGAAGAAATCGGTCGCCTCGAGGCCCGACTCGATCGAGTCGGGCAGCTTGTCGCCGTAGGCGTGCCCCGCGATCTGGGCGAGCGTGAGGGCGCGCGACGGCACCCCCTTGACCTGGTATCGCCCGTCGTCGAAGACGACGTCGTCCTTCGCCGCCTCCAGCACGTGCGCGGCGATCGCGCGCGCGTGCTCCTGCACCTTGAGGGTCGCCCGCAGGATGGACGTGCCGCCGACCGCCAGGCTCCGGCTCCCGCCGGTCCCGTTGCCCATGGGGGTGTTGGACGTGTCGCCGTGCCGTACGACGATCTGGTCGAAGGAGACGCCGAGGTGGTCCGCGATGATCTGGGAGAAGGTCGTCTCGTGGCCCTGGCCGTGCGCCGACGTGCCGGTGTAGGCCGTGACTGTCCCCGAGGGCTCCACCCGCACGATGGCGCTCTCGAAGGGACCGAAGCCGCACATCTCGACGTAGCAGGCCATGCCGATGCCGAGGAGCTTCCGATCGCCGCGAGCGAGCCGGGCGGCCTGGTCCTTGCGGAGCGCGTCGTACTTCGAGACCTGGAGCGCCTTGGTCAGGGCGCGGTCGTACTCCCCGCTGTCGTAGCGCTGGCCCGTCGGCGTGGTGTAGGGGAAGGCGTCGGGGGCGATGAAGTTGCGCCGCCGCACCGTCTCGGGTGGCACGCCGAGCTCCAGGGCGGCGAGGTCGACGATGCGCTCGATGTAGTAGCAGCCCTCGGGCCGGCCGGCGCCGCGGTAGGCGGCCACCGGGGTCGTGTTGGTGAAGACGCAGGTCGAGCGGAGATCGACGTTGGGGATGCGGTAGACGCCGACGCCCATCATGAGCGCCAGGTCGGGGATGAACGTGAAGATCGGGTAGGCGCCGATGTCGGCGAGGACGTGCACCCGGAGGGCGGTGATGGTGCCGTCACGCTCGACCGCCGCCTCCACGTCCGTCACGTGGGCGCGACCGTGCGTCGTCGCCACCATGTGCTCGACGCGCGTCTCGACCCACCGGAGCGGCAGGCGGTGGAGCTTCGCCATCGCCGCCAGGGCGGCGTCCTCCGGGTAGACGCCGAACTTCACGCCGAACCCGCCCCCGACCTCGGGCGCGATCACGCGGATCTGGTTCTGCTCGAGCCCGAGGAGGGTGGCGAGCCCGTTCCGCATCATGTGGGGCGCCTGGGTCGTGGCCCAGACGACGAGGCCGCCGGTGGTGGAATCGGGTGCGGCCAGCGTGGCGCGCCCCTCGAGCGGCACCCCGCATAGACGCTGGCTGACCATGCGCTGGCGCACGACCTTGAAGGCTCGGGCGAAGGCGGCGTCCGGCTCGCCGGCGGTGATGCGATTCTCGTGCTCCACGTTGCCCGGCGCATCGGCGTGGACCTGGGGGGCGCCGGGCTTCCGGGCCTCGAGCGGGTCGCTCACCGCGGGCAGCGGCTCCCAGTCGACGACGACCTCGGCGGCGGCGTCGACCGCGAGCTCCTCGGTCGCGGCGATGACCGCGGCGACCGCCTCACCGACGTGGCGGACGCGCTCGATGGCGAGGGGGTAGTGCTTCCGGCCGATCGCCGCCTGGCCCTCGCCCCCCTCGGTCGACGCCTGGTCGACGGGCACGGGCCCGCAGTGGGGCTTGAGGTCGGCGCCGGTGACGACCGCGACGACACCGGGCCGCTTCAGCACGGCCGAGGCATCGATCCGGCGGATGCGCGCGTGCGCGTGCGGGCTCCGCACGAACACCACGTAGTGGAGGCCCGGCAGGGAAATGTCGCCCGTATACGTGGATGCGCCCGTGATTAGACGCGGGTCTTCCTTGCGCTTGACCTGGGCACCCATCATCTTCACGGCCATCGGGATTCTCCCCTCAGTGGTTTAGGGTGGGTGATGCAGGCATCGGATCAGACGAGCGGCCAGGGGTACCGCATGCCGGTCGTGTCCTCGGGGAACTGCTCGGCGGCGCCAAGCGATCGGGCCCGCGCGAGGAGCGCGGCCCGCTCTTCCGGACCGAGGAGCTCGGCGAGCGGCTCCGGCAGGCCCTGGGCGACGAGCCGGCTCGCCGCCGCCCGGATCTCCTCGGGGATCGGCTCTCCCGAGAAATCCCAGACGACCGTGCGGAGCTTCGGCTCGGCGTGGAAGCAAAGACCGTTGTCGATCGCGTAGAGGCGGCCGTCTCGGCCCAGGAGACAGTGCCCGCTCTTGCGGTCGGCGTTGTTGGCGACGAGATCGAAGGCGCAGAGGCGCGTGAGCGCCGCGCGATGCTCCGGACGCGCGCGGAGCGTGAAGTAGTGCTCCTCGAACTCGGCGTCGACGAACAGCTGGATCGAGCCTGGGCCGTACGGGCCCTCGCGCGCGAGCGTCGGCGGGACCAGGCCGAAGCCGAGGGTCTCGGACAGGCGGTAGGCGGCCACCTCGCGCCGGTGGAGCCCCCGCGGGAAGTCCCAGAGCGGCCGCTCGCCGCGCTGGGGCTTGTACACCCCGAGGGTGGTGGCGCGCCCGCGAGTCACCTCCACGAGGAAGGTGGCGTTCGACGCCCAGGGGAGCCGTCCCTTGACGGCGATCTCACCCCGGGCGAGGAGCTCGATGGGCGCGATGGCGGCGGCTCGCGGCATCGCTGGCACTAGTCGGAGCCGTGCCCGTTCGTGCGGGCGCAGCGGTGGCCACCCGGGTTCATCGGCCGGCCGCAGAGCCGGCACGTGGGTCGCCCGCCCTCGATCAGGCCGCGCGCCCGCTCCACGAACGCCGCCACCTGGAGCCGCGTGAGGCGGACGCGCCCCGACGCCCGATCGCCTTCGTCGGCCGCAGCCTCCTCCTCTTCTTCCGGTTCGGGCGGTTCGGGCGGTTCGGGCTCGGCCTCCGCGTGGGCCTCCGGCTCCGCCTCCTGATCCGATTCCTCGGTCTCCGCCTCCTCCTGCTCCCGGACCTCCTCGATGACGAGCACCACCCGGTCGGTCGCCTCGTCATAGCCGACGCCGATCGAGCCCACGATCCAGGCCGGCGTGAGCGGCTCGACCAGTGCGAGGTCCGTGCCCGAGGTCGACGCCGGCGCGGACAGCCGCTCGAGGAGGCGGCCGAGATACTCGCCCAGCACGCGGACCTGCTCCTTCTCGCACTTGAGCGTCACCAGCGTGTCGTCCTCCCGGGCCTGGAGGTAGAAGACGCGCTGGCCCGGCGGGCCGATCGTGCCGGCGGTGAACAGGTCGGGGGTCGAGAAGTCGAACGAGTCGCTCATGGGCACGCCCCTAGCCCCCAACCTTCCTGCTCATGCTGGCCCATGCCGAATGGACGGCCTTGATCGGACGGCCGTGAATCGGACGGCCTCGATCGGACAGTCTCGATCGGACGGCCTTCGGCCTGTGGCGGCCTGTGGCGGCGGCCTGTGGCGGTCTCTGGCGGCCCGTCGTGGCTCCGTGGCCGGAGGGAGGGAGGGGCCGGACACGCACGCGAGCGGGATTGGCACGGAGTGGCTCATTGGCCGGCGAGGGGCGCGAGGTCGCCCCGCGTGGCGTTGACGGCCAGGATCGTGGGACCCTCCGGTCCGTAGGCGATGGCCGTGACCGACGCGGTGAAGACCGCGATACGCTGGAAGAGGTCGAGATGCGTGCCGAGCGCGTGAGCGACCGCGGTCTTGATCGGGTCCGCATGGGAGACCGCCACGACGGTCTGACCCGGGTGGTCGGCGATCAGGCGCGCGAGCGTTCCGGTCATCCGGGCCTGCATCTCGGTGAACGATTCGCCGCCGGGGAACCGGAATCCGCTCGGGTAGCGCTGGACGATCTTCCACTCGGGCTTTCGGCGGAGGTCCTTCAGGGCGAGGCCCGTCCAGTCGCCGTAGTCGCATTCGAGAAGCCCCGGCTCGACCGTGACCGTGAGCCCGGCCGCGGCCGCGATGGGCGTGGCCGTCTCCTGCGCCCGTTCGAGCGGCGACGAGTAGACCGCGACGACACGCGGCAAGCGCGCGATCCGCCCGGCCACGTCGGCCGCCTCCTCTCGCCCCCTGTCCCCGAGGTGGAGGCCGGGTGCCCGGCCAGGCAAGGTGACACCAGTAGTCGGCGTCTGCCCGTGACGCACGAGCAGCACCAGGGTGGTCTTCGCGCCGCGTCCGTTCCGGATGGGGGTCGCTCCTCGCTGGCTCTCCCGGTAAGAGTAAAGCATCGCGCGGCCGGGTCAATTGCCCCGGCGCTTGGTGGCCACGGCGCCGGCCGGCCAACCCGCTAGGGGCCGGGCTTCGCCGTGCGGCGGCTCCCGTGCCGTCGGGCGAGATCCAGCAGGCGATCGAGGACTACCGCCGCGGGCGTCCCCGGGCGATTCCGGTCTCATCCGCCCGGCCGGCGCCCAGTAGCGGCGCGAGGGTGGAGGACGACGGGAAGGGACCCGTGGTACAACTCCGCAGGAACCCCATCACACGGAGGTCGCCATGCCCAACATCACGATTCAGTGGTACGCGGGACGGACGGACCAGCAGCGGCGCGAGATCACGGCCGCCATCACCGACGCCATGGTCCGTATCGGCAAGACGACGGCCGATCAGGTCCACATCGTCTTCCAGGACGTCGAGAAGTCGCACTGGGGCTACAAGGGCAAGCTGGCCAGCGACTGACGGTCACGCCTGACCCCATAGGAGCATCAGGGCGGCGAAGGCCTTGATCGCGCGCCGCGCGTCCTCGAGCCGGATGTGCTCGTTGGGCGCGTGGATGAGGCTCCCGCTGTAGCCGACGCCCGGCGGCAGCGCCGCCGGGGTGCCCCGGCTCGTGTAGAACCACGTCGACGACGAGCCGCCCATCCAGGGGAAGACGGCGGGCGGGCGCCCGTACACGTCCTGGCAGGCCGCCAGCAGCGCCTGCCCGATGGGCGACGAGACCGGAGAGGCGCCGGGCTCGAAGGTGCTGTGCTGGATCACCTCGACGTCGGCGAACCCCTTCCGGCGGAGGTGGGTCTTGAGCGCGGTCAGGATCCGGAGCGGCCGCTGGCCGGGCACCAGGCGAAAGTCGAGTTTCACCGCGGCGTGCGCCGGGTTGATCGTCTTGCTCCCCGGCCCCGTGTAGCCGGACACGATGCCGTCGATGTTGCAGGTCGGGCTGTAGCAGTAGGCGATCAGTCGGCCCAGCCGCGTCTTGCCGCCGAAGACCTCGGTGACCCCGTACGCCTTCTGCCACGCGCGCGGGTCGAAGGGGTTCTTCCGCAGGAGGCCGAGCGCCTCCCGCGTGGGACGGGGCACCCCGTCGTAGAAGCCCGGGATCAGCACGCGTCCCCGGGAGTCTCGGATCGCGCGGAGTGCCTCGAGGAGCCGCCAGGCGGGATTGGGGAGCGACGCGGCGAGCGAGCTGTGCTGATCCACGGCCGCCGTCCGGACCCGAAGCTCGACGTAGAGAATGCCCTTGCTCCCCATGTAGACCTCGGGGACTCCCTCCGGCGTGTGCCCCGCGCCCTCGATCGTCGCCCCAGCGCCCCGGAAGAGGTCAGGGTGCTGGCGCGCGAAGGCCGGCAGGTGGGGACTGCCGACCTCCTCCTCGCCCTCGACCATGAACCTGAGGTTCACCGGCACGGTCCCGACGACCTCCCGCACCGCGGTCAGGGCGAATGCCTGCGCCGCGGTGTTTCCCTTCGTGTCGGCCACTCCCCGGGCAAAGAGCTTGCCGTCCTCGATGACGGGGTCGAACGGCGGGCGCCGCCACTCCCCGATCGGGTCGACCGGCTGCACGTCGTAGTGGTTGTAGAGGATCAGCGTCGGTGCGCTCGGTAGGCCCGCGACCTCGCCGACCACCATCGGCGGCCCCCCGGGCACATCCATCAGCCGGGCCCCGATTCCGTGGCGCTCGAGGAGCGCCCGCGTGGCGTCGGCCCCCTCGGCTTCGGCCTCGCGCCGGGCGCTGATCGTCGGCACGCGGGCATAGGCGCGGAGCTCCTCCACGAACTCGTCGAACCGGCGGTCGATCCGCGCGTACACGTCCTGGCGGGCTGCCTTGGTGATGCGGTCGTTCATGCGAACACCTCCGTCCGGAAGGGGGGCCGGAATGGGCCGAATGAGCCGCGCCTCACATGAGGCCCATCAGGTGCCACACCGGCACGCTCAGGAGCAGGGCCACCGGGCGGAGGAGACCCTCGAGCACGAGCGGCCAGCGCGCCTGGGCGTGGGTGAAGAGATCGCCCTCGCTCGCGAAGTACACGATCGCGTAGCCCGAGTTCACGTAGGGCAGGATCGTGTGGTCCCCGGCGATGAGCGCCACCAGCACCGGGATGAAGGGGTGGAAGCCGAGCCCCTCGGCGATCGGCATGGCGACGAGCGCGATGATGGTCGACGCCGTCATCCAGGGCACGAAGAAGTGGAGCACGAAGGCGATGATCGAGATGGTCAGGACGAATCCGTAGGGGTTCTTGACCATCGCCGGCATCCCGCTCTGCACCAGCGAGGTCAGCCAGGTGTCGATGTGGAGCGTCGTGAACACGTTGCCGAGGCTCAGGATCACCCCGGCGTAGACCAGGAGCCCGAGCGTCCCGCCGCCCTGGAAGGCCGACTGATCGAGTGCGCCGAGCGTGAACAGGAACAGGAAGGCGGCCAGGGCGAGCCACGCCGGGGCGATCCCGTGGTACGGGCGGCTCGCGAACCCGACGATCAGGAGGACCAGCACGACCGCGCTCCAGACCTCGTTCCGGGTGAGGGGGCCGAGCAGCGCCTGCTGGAGCCGCACGGCGTCGAGGTTGACCCGTCCGGTCCGATGGGGCTTGAAGCGAAAGAGGAGCGAGAGGTACGTGACGACTCCGATGATCACGAACGGGGGCAACGCGATGAAGAACCAGCGCCACCAGGTGATCTGGATCTTGGCCGCGGCCGGGAGCAGGTCGTGCACCACCAGGCCGGTGAACGTCCCGGTCTGGAACAGCTCGCCCACCTGGAGGAACGTGAAGAACGTCATCAGCCCGACGGCGGCGGCCCCCGGACTTCGCGGCGCGAACCCCATGGCATCCGTGATCCCGCGCGCGATCGGCACCCCGAGAGCGATCCGGGTGGAGCCGCTCGTCAGGCCGGCGCTCATCAGGACGCCGGTGAGGCAGAGGACCATGCTCTGCGGGATGAACCTGGGCGGCAGGCGCTGGAGCGACAGCAGCACGAGCCGGAACATGAGACCCGAGCGGGAGACCGCGACGCCCACCGCCAGGAGCGTGAAGATCATCAGCCAGGCGGGCGCTGCGAACCCTCCGAGAATGGCCGAGGGCGCCACCAGGCCGGGCAGCACGAGGGCCAGCGTCAGGAAGAGCATGACGATGTAGTCGGGCAGCACGTTGGCGACGAGCAGCGGCACGGTCGCGATGAGGGCCCCGAGCGTGACGAGGCCGCCGCGCGCGAGCCCCTCTGGCAGGGGCAGGATCCACCCCAGCCCGAAGATCACGACCGCCGCGAGGGCGCTCAGGGCGCGCACGGTCGTGAGCTGGCGGGCGAGCCGCCCGAAGAGCGGCGCCGCGCGCTCGCGGCTGCCGGGCGCCGCCGGTTGCGCGGGGGCCACCATCCGCTCGGTGAGCCGCGTCCGCAGGGCGCCGAGCCGAGTCCCGAGGGCCGGCGATCGCTCGCCGACCGCGGCGAGCCAGCGGTCGAGGTCTCCGGCGGACGCGGTCTGGAGCAACCGGGCCTCGTTGGCGCCGAGCAGCCTCTCGGCGTCCTCGACCGCCCCCGCCGCGAGCGCGAGGTCCGTGGCCGCGACGACCTCACCGGCTGCCGCCATCTCCTCGGCCGCGGCCCGCAGCCAGGCCGGACTCGGCTCGCGGACGTCCGCGCCGGCGATGGCGAGGAAGGTGGCGTCGACGACCAGGTCCGATCCCTCGGCGCGCAGCAGACCGGACTGCTCGACGAGCTCGGCCAGCGCGCCGTCGTCCCCGGTGCGGGCGCACGTCCGGCGAAGGATCTCGGCGGCCCACCGCGGCCGGGCGGCGATGCCGGGAACCAGGCGGGCGGCCGCCGGACTGAGGCGGCCGAGCGCGGCGGCCGTGAGCCGATGGCTGAACGCCCGGAGGGCGCCCGTCTCGTGGTTCATGGCGGCGAGCCGGTGGCTCAGCGAGCGCTCGATGCTCCGGGCGATGCCGCGCTCGTGATCGAGGAGCGTCTCGAAGCGGGGCCGGGAGAGACGCCAGACCGTGAGGTCCGTCTCGGCCACCACCGTCGCGGTGCGCGGCGAATCGGTGAGGAGCGCCATCTCCCCGAATACCTCGCCGGGCCCGAGCGTCGTGAGGGGCTGCTCGCCGGCTCCATCGCCGGAGACGGGGGCCGAGGCGCCGCCGGCCAGCACTGCCGCCCGGCCCTGCTTGATCACGTAGAAGCCGTCGGGCCGGTCACCCTGGCGGACGATGGCCTGGCCCGGCGCGAAGTGCATCTCCTCCAGCTCCCCGGCCAGCCGGGCGAGGTCCAGGCGCCCCAGGTGGGAGAAGAGCGGGGACCGGGCAAGCGCGGTCGCGGAGTCGGGGCGGTCGGGGTTTGACATGAGTGCTATCGGGACGGCGGCTATCTTCGACGACCATCCGGTCGGCTGTAAAGAGGGTCATTGTTGCCCTGTCCTTCTGCATCCGTTGCGATTGATCGCCGATTGCGGCGCGGCGACGCCCTGGCGCATGCTTGGGGTGGCGCCGCCGGCCCCATCCGGCGGCCCGGGAGGCTCCAATGCGCTGGCGAGACATGCGCCGCAGCGACAACGTCGAGGACCGTCGCGGGATGTCGATGGGCGGCGCGGGGATCAAGCTCGGAGGCGGAGGGCTGCTCCTGATCGTCGTGCTGAGCCTGCTCACAGGCACGAACCCGCTCGATCTCATCGGCGGCCTGGAAGAGGCCGGCTCGCCCCCGGCGATCGACTCCGGACCCGAGCGGAAGCCGCCCGCGGACGATCCGCAGTCCGACTTCATCCGGGCGATCCTCGGGGACACCGAGGACACGTGGAGCCGGCTCTTCGGCCAGGGCGGCGGGACCTACGAGTCGCCCCGGCTGGTCCTGTTCAGCGGTGCCGTCCAGTCCGCGTGCGGCCAGGCGAGCGCCGCGGTCGGGCCCTTCTACTGCCCGCCGGACCGCCGCGTGTATCTGGACCTCCAGTTCTTCCGGGAGCTGAGCGAGCGCTTCGGCGCGCCGGGCGAGTTCGCGCGCGCCTACGTCGTGGCCCACGAGATCGGCCACCACGTCCAGAACCTCCTGGGAGTCTCGGAGCGCGTGCAGCGGCAGCGCGCCCGAATGGACCAGGCGGGGGCCAACGCGCTCTCGGTGCGGCTCGAGCTCCAGGCGGACTGCTACGCCGGGGTCTGGGGCTACTCCGCCGCGCGGCGCAACATCCTCGAGCCGGGCGACGTCGAGGCCGCGCTGGCGGCGGCGACGGCGATCGGAGACGATCGCCTACAGAAGCAGTCGCGCGGCTACGTCGTGCCCGAGTCGTTCACCCACGGCTCATCCGCCCAGCGCGTCCGGTGGTTCCGGACCGGCCTCGAGACGGGGGACGTGCGGCGCTGCGACACGTTCGCGGCCCGGCAGTAGCGGGAGGCGCGGCGCTCCCCTCGGGACGCGCGCCTGGTTTCCGCCGGCGCCTGGCTGCGGTCACCCTCCCCAGCAGCGGGCGACCTCAGGACGCCCCGGCCAGACGCGCCCCCGCCTCCTGCACGGTCCCGATCAGGGCGTCGACGTCGGCCTCCGTCGTTCCGTAGTGGAGCACGCAGGCGCGCAGCGCGAACCGACCTCGCAGCACGGTGCCGGTGAGGAAGGCCCGCCCCTCGGCCTGGATCCGCTCCACCAGGAGCTTGTTGAGCGAGTCGAGCTTGGAGGCGTCCCCGGCCCATCCCGGCGGCGCGTAGCGAAAGCACACGACCGAGAGCTCCGCGGGAGCCACGCGCTCGAGGTCGGGCGCCGCGTCGACGGCGGCGGCCAGGCGATGCGCCAGGGCGACGTGACGACGGACCAGCGCGGCCACGCCGCTCCGGCCCAGGTGCTGGAGGACCATCCAGAGCTTGAGGGCCCGGAAGCCCCGGGTCTGCTGGAAGCCGTACTCCGAGTACCAGGGGAGGCCCCCGAAGCCCTTGCCCTCCTCCGTCCGGAGGTAGGGGGGCACGAGGCTCCACGTGTCCCGGAGGAGGCGTCCGTCCCGGACGAGCGCGCACCCGCACTCCACCGGCACGGAGAGCCACTTGTGCGGGTCGAGCGCGAGCGAGTCCGCACGCCCGAGGCCGGCGTACCGAGCGGCGAGGACGGGGTCCGCGACGCCGATGGCGCCGTAGGCGCCGTCGACGTGGAACCAGAGCCCCTCCGCGTGGCAGAGGGTGGCCACCTCGTCGAGCGGGTCGATCGCGCCCGAGTTGACGGTGCCCGCGCTCGCCACCACGCAGAAGGGACGGCGCCCGGCGGCGCGGTCCCGGACGACGGCAGCGCGGAGCGCCCCCACGTCCATCCGGAAGTCGCCGTCCACGGGAACCGTCCGCACCGCGTCCCCGCCGAGACCCAGGACCTCCGCCGCCTTCCGCATGCAGCTGTGGCCCTCCTCCGAGAGGTAGAGGACGAGGGGCGCGGGGGCGCCCCGGAGTCCGTGGGCCCGGACGTCCCAGCCGTCCGCGACCGCGGCCCGGTGCCGGGCGGCGGCGAGACACGTGAGGGAGGCCGTGGAGCCTCCGCTCACCAGGAGTCCCATGCTGCCCTCGACCGGGAAGCCGACGAGCTCCATCAGCCACCGGACGGCCGCGCGCTCGACGTAGATCGCCGCGTGGTCTCCGCCCGCGCAGCTCGGATCGAGCGCCGCCGCGAGGAAGTCCGCCACGATGCCAACGGGCGCCGGCGGCGAGTTCACCCAGCCGAAGAACCGCGGATGCCCGTTCCCCATGGGATGCGGGAAGACCTCGCGTCCGACGAGGGCGAGCAAGGTCTCGGGGGACGCCCCTCGGTCGGGCAGGGGACGCTCGAGGAGCGTCGCGCGCTCCGCCGGGGTCATCGGCGCGTAGACCGGCCGGTCGCGGATCCCGTCGAGGTGGTCGGCGACCAGGTCCACAGCCGCGTGAGCGAGTCGCCGGAACGCGTCCGGGGTCATAGCTGGCGGCGCCTGGGCGGGCGGCGCCTGGGCTGGCGGTGCCGGGTCGGGCGGTGTCAGGGCCGGGGGCGTCGGGGTCACGGGCGTCTCCTCGCGCCGGCCGGGAGCGCCCGCCCCCGCCGGGCGTGTGGGCTGCTCTCCACCAGCGCCATGGCGAGGTAGTACACGCAGGGCTCGCGGCCCGGGTTGACGAACTGGTGGTGGCAGTCACCCGCGTAGTAGGCGCTGTCGCCCGCGCGGAGCGTGTGAGGGATGCCGTCGACCGTCAGCTGGAGGGTGCCGCGCTCCACGGCGAGGTACTCCCGGGCGCCGCGCGCGTGAGGCGCGAAGACGCCGGCGTCCACCCCGGGCGCGATCGTCGTCCGCATCAGCTCGAACTCGACCCCGGGCAGCACGGGGGAGAGGATCCGGCGCTCCCATCCCGAGGGATCCCGCGCGACGTCCTGGGCGGCGTGGCGCAGGACGACGACGCGCGCGGCGCGCTCCTCGCCCAGGAGCCGCGCGATGCTCGTGTCGAGGGCGGTGGCGATGCGGTCGAGGACGAGGACGGTCGGCACCCTCCCGCCGCGCTCGACGGCCGAGAGCATGCTCCGGCTGACCCCGGCGCGCCCGGCGACGGCGTCGAGCGAGAGGCCCCGGCCGAGCCGCGCCGCCCGGACCCGGGC
>JBGQGN010000010.1:0-19261 GCA_041497395.1 Methylomirabilia bacterium | reverse complement strand
AGTGATGATCTTCTCGGTCGTGCTCGCCGGGTACTCCGCGGCGTTGTCCTTGGACTGGTGGTAGTCCGTGAGGGGGACCGCTTTGCCGTTCTTGGGGCCATACCGTTTCGCCTGCGCCATACCGTCGCCTCCGTCGGGATCGGGTGGGTCGCGGGCGGCTCCGTGCTTGCGGCGCCGCCTCAGGCTCTTGATAGAATGACCGTAGCCTGACCCATCAGGCGAAGTCAAGGCGTCTCATGCAGCGACTGAAAGTTCTTGCAGGAGGAGCCATGCGGCGTGAGCGCGGCGTCCAGCCGGACGAGGTCCGGCAAATGGTGCGGTGCGTGCAGCTCTACTACCGCGCCCAGCGGCACCAGAACGAGATCGCCCGCGAGCTCGGGCTCTCGTCCTCCAAGGTGTCGCGACTGCTGAAGCGCGCCTTCGCCGAGGGCCTCGTGCGCGTCGAGATCGAGCTCCCGAAGCGGCCGCGGCTCGAGGTGGCCCTCGTCGAGCGCTTCCAGCTTCGGGACGCCGTCGTGATCCCGCTCGGCGAGGCGCGGGAGCTGAAGGAGGACCTCGGGACGGCCGCCGCCCGTTACTTCGAGAAGGTCGCGGCCGACGGCGCTCGTGTCGGCCTGTCGTGCGGCTACACGCTGTACCAGCTGATCCGGGCTCTCCGGGAGCGTCGGTTCCGGGACCTCGAGCTCTATCCCCTCTCGGGCGAGAGCACGCTCCAGCTGGTGGACCTGTTCCCGAACACGCTCGTGGGGATGATGGCCGCCAAGTACCGGCCGCACGTCCGCGCCTATGCCCTGCCCGTCCAGGTCCTCGGGTCCTTCGCCGCCGCCCAGCGCGAGCGCCGGCGGCTCCTCCGGAAGGGCGAGGTGCGGCGGATCTACGAGGCGGCGGGGGACGTCGACATCGTGCTTGTCGGGATCGGGATGATCGGGGAGGCGACGGCCGGGTTCTGCTCCGTGGCGGAGTTCTACGGGGTGAGCGTCCGGCGGCTCCGGGCGCTCGGCGTGGTGGGCGAGATCAACTACCACCCGTTCGACCGGGACGGGAAGCTGATCGACCGGAAGGAGCTGCGCCCCCTCACCCAGCGCGTGCTGGCGGTCCCACCCAGCCGGCTCCATGAGCTCTCAGGTCAGTACGGGAAGCTGGTCATCGCGGTCGCCGGCGGGGCGGACAAGCGTGAGGCCATCCTCGGGGCGATGCGCGGGCGCTTCGCGAACGTCCTGGTCACCGACGAGGATACCGCCGACGCGCTCCTGTCCACGGCCGGATAGCTGGCGCGACCTCGCCGGAAGGCCGGGGTTTCGGCGGCCGAGCGAGCAGCCCAGGAGCGCCGCCGCGGGCCATTCCGGGGACTACGGCGACTGCTAGGTCTCCTCGAAGATTCCCATCCGCCGGAACTTCGCGTAGCGCTGCTGGACGAGCTCGCTGGGCGACAGCGGGACGAGCTCCCCGAGCGCCGCGGCGACCACGCTCTGGATCGCCCGCGCGGCGGCCGCCCAGTTTCGGTGGGCGCCGCCCGGGGGCTCCGGGATGACCCCGTCGATCACGCCGAGCTTGAGCAGATCGGGCGCCGTGATGCGAAGAACCTCGGCGGCGTCCTTGGCGCGACGCGCGTCCTCCCAGAGGATGGCGGCGCATCCCTCGGGCGAGATGACCGAGTAGATCGCGTGCTCGAGCATCAGAACGCGGTCGGCGACGGCAAGGGCCAGCGCTCCACCGCTTCCCCCCTCCCCCGTCACCACCGCCACGATGGGTGTCGGGAGCCCCGCCATCTCCCGGAGGTTCCGCGCGATCGCCTCGGCCTGACCCCGCTCCTCGGCGCCGACCCCGGGGTAGGCGCCGGGGGTGTCGATGAGGGTGAGGATCGGCTTCCGGAAGCGCTCGGCGAGCTGCATGAGGCGGAGCGCCTTCCGGTACCCTTCCGGTTGCGGCATGCCGAAGCTCCGGTGGAGCTTCTCCTCCGTGTCGCGGCCCTTCTGGTGACCCACGACCACGATGGGGCGGCCGTCGAGGCGCGCCAGCCCACCCACGATGGCGTGGTCGTCACCGAAGAGACGATCGCCGTGGAGCTCGACGAACTCCTCGGTGAGGAGGGGGATCAGGTCCAGGGTGTACGGCCGCCGCGGGTGGCGGGCGAGCTGAACCCGTTGCCACGCCGTGAGCCTCCCGAAGACCTTGCGCTGGAGTCGCTGGAGCCGCTCCTCGAGCCGCCCCGCCTCCCCGTCGACCCCAGGCCGCCCCGAGCGGCGGAGGGCCTCGATGCGGGCTTCGAGTTCGAGGAGCGGACGCTCGAAGTCGAGCGCCTTCTCGAGATCAGCCGTCTCGGCCACCAAGGTCTCCCGGTCAGGCCTCGACGGTGACGCTCCCCGGACCCAGGAGCCCCTCCACGGCCTCGACGAAGGCCGCCGACGGGCGCACGCGCAGGGTCCGGGAGCGAACGTCGACCTCTGTCCCCTCCACGCGGAGGCGGAGCGCCAGCGGCACGGTCCCGCGGTGCGCCTCACAGATCGCCCGGAGGGCCGGGAGGGGGTCCGCGGCACCGTCCGAGGGAACGGCCACGCGGCATGCCCGGGGTAACGGCGAGACGACGGCTCGCTCCTCCGCCTCGGCGGGGAGCGGCCGGACCTCGTCGGCGAGGAGCTTCCGGGCCATCGGCGTCCCCTCGACCTTCCCGCGGACCAGGAGCGGCGCGCCGCTCCGGAGGTGCGCCACGCTCTGCCGGAACAGCTCCGGGAAGATCGTGACCTCGATCGTGCCCTCGACGTCCTCGATGGTCGCGAACCCCATGCGGTTGCCGTTCTTCGTGTTGATCTCGCGGAGCGCGGACACGAGCCCGCAGAGGAGGACGCGCGCGCCGTCCTCGACCAGGGCGAGCTGCCCAGTGCCCACGACGCCCAGGCGCTGGGCGCGGTCCCAGACCCCTCGGAGCGGGTGGCCCGACAGGTAGAAGCCGAGAACCTCCTTCTCGTTGAGCAGGCGCTGCTCCGAATCCCACTCGACGACCGAGGGATCCAGGGGGTCGAACTCGATCACCGCGCCCTCGGCCGCCCCCCCCATGAGGTCGAACATGGAAACCTGGCCCTGATCGCGCTCGCGCTGGTGCCGCTGGCCCGCCTCGAATGCACCGTCCAGGGCGGCCATGAGCTGGGCCCGCGGGCGTGCCGACGAGTCGAAGGCGCCGGCCTTGACCAGGCTCTCCACGACTCGCCGGTTGACGAGCTGGAGGTCGAGCCGCCGGCAGAAGTCGATCAGCGACACGAAGGCCCCCTGCTGCTCGCGGGAGGCCACGATGATCTCGATCGCCTTCTGGCCGAGGTTCTTGATCGCGCCGAGCCCGAACCGGATCGTCTCCCCGTCCACGGCGAACGAGAAGCGGGAGACGTTGACGTCCGGCGGGAGCACGCTGATGCCCATGGCCCGGCACTCGTCCATGTGGACGACGACCTTGTCGGTGTTCGCCATCTCCGACGTGAGGAGCGCGGCCATGAACTCCACGGGGTAGTTCGCCTTGAAGTACGCCGTCTGGTACGCGACGATCCCGTAGGCGGTCGCGTGGGCCTTGTTGAAGCCGTAGCCCGCGAACTTCTCCATCAGCTCGAAGACCCGCTCGGCGACCTTCTCCTTGACGCCGCGCCCCTTGGCCCCCTGCAGGAACTTGGCGCGCTGCTCGGCCATGAGCGCGGGGATCTTCTTGCCCATCGCCTTTCGCAGGTCGTCGGCCTCGCTCATCGAGAACGCGGCCATGTCGGAGGCGATCTTGAGCACCTGCTCCTGGTAGACCATGATCCCGTAGGTCTCCTGCAGGTGCTTCTCCATGACCGGGTGCTCGTACGTCGCCTTCACCCGCCCGTGGCGCCGCGCGATGAAGTCGGGGATCATCTCCATCGGGCCGGGCCGATACAGCGCCACCATGGCGATGACGTCCTCAAGCCGCTCGGGCCGGAGCTGCCGGAGGGCGTTGCGCATCCCCGTCGACTCGAGCTGGAACACCCCGAACGTTCGGGCGTCTGCGAGAAGCTGGTAGGTCTTGGCGTCGTCGAGCGGGATCCGCTCCGGATCGATCCGGAGCGACCGGCTCTCCGCGATGAGCCGCACCGTGTTGGCGATCACCGTGAGGGTGCGGAGACCGAGGAAGTCCATCTTGAGGAGCCCGAGCTTCTCGATGGGCCCCATCGGATACTGGGTGATGATCTCCTCGCTCTTGGGGTCCCGGTAGAGCGGGACGTGCTCCATGAGCGGCTCGTCGGAGATCACCACACCGGCAGCGTGCTTCCCGGCGTGGCGAGCCAGACCCTCGAGCCGCTTGGCGATCTGCCAGAGCTCGGCGACCTCGGGCCGCCCCTTGACCGCCTCGGCCAGGGGCGGACTCTGTTTGAAGGCGTCGTCGAGCGTGATGTTGAGCGTGTCGGGGACCAGCTTCGCGATCTTGTCGACGTCTCCGAACGCCATGCCGAGGACGCGCCCGACGTCCCGGATGACCGCCTTCGCCTTGAGCACGTTGAAGGTGATGATCTGGGCGACCCGGTCGCGGCCGTACCGCTGGACCACGTACTCGATGACCTCGTCGCGCCGGTCGTCGGCGAAGTCGATGTCCATGTCGGGCATGGACTTGCGGCCGGGGTTCAAGAATCGCTCGAAGACCAGCCCATAACGCATTGGATCGACGGTCGTGATCCCGAGACAGTAGGCGACCAGCGACGCGGCTGCCGAGCCGCGACCGGGCCCCACCGCGATGCCCCGATCCTTCGCGTACCGGATGAAGTCCCACACCACCAGGAAGTAGCCGGAGAACTGCATCGCCTGGATGACGCCAAGCTCGTAGTCGAACCGGGCACGCGTCTCCGCCGACGGCTCCGGGTAGTGCCGGTGGAGGCCAACCTCGGCCACCTCGCGGAGGTAGGAGTCCAGTGTCTGCCCGGCCGGCACCTCGTACCTCGGCAGGCGGAACTGGCCGAAGGTCAGCTCGAGGTTGCAGCGCTCGGCCACGGCGAGGGTGTTCGTGCAGGCCTCGGGCAGGTGCTCGAAGACCTTGCGCATCTCCTCGGCCGACTTGAGATAGAATTCCTCGGTGGCGAACTTCCACCGGTTGGGATCGGCGATCTTGGCACCCGTCTGGAGGCAGAGGAGCACCTCGTGGGCGCGCGCGTCGGTCGCCTCGAGGTAGTGCGAGTCGTTCGTGCCGCACACTCCCACCCCGAGGGCGCGAGCGATGCGAAGGGTCCCCTCGGTCACCCGGATCTGATCGGCGAGGCCGTGCGCCTGGATCTCCGTGAAGTAGTAGTCGCGGCCGAAGACGTCCGCGTACCAGCCGGCGACCTCGAGCGCCTTCCGCTCCTCCCCGGCGAGGAGCAGGCGCGACACCTCGGAGTTGAGGCACCCGGACAGGATCAGGAGGCCCTCCGAGTGCTGAGCCAGGAGCTCCTTATCCACCCGCGGCTTGTAGTAGAACCCCTCGAGGTACCCCTTCGAGACGAGCTTGATGAGGTTGTGGTAGCCCGCCTCGTTCCGGACGAGGGCGGTGACGTGGTTGGCGCCCTCGTACTGCCCGTCGACCGGGGCGCGCTCGAACCGGCTGCCCGGGGCGACGTAGAGCTCGCAGCCGAGAATGGGCTTGATGCCGGCGGCGCGCGCCTGCTGGTAAAAGTCGATCGCTCCGAACATGTTGCCATGGTCGGTCAGCGCGAGGGCCGGGAAGCCGAGTCCGGCGGCCCGCTCGACCAGCCGCTTGAGGCGCGCGGCGCCGTCGAGGAGGCTGTACTCCGAGTGGACGTGGAGGTGGACGAAGTCGGCCTTGGCTGTCACGGGGCCCTCAGTGGTGAGCCTGACGAAGTGACCTGCTCACAGCGCTCAGCGTTTCCTGGAGCCGCCGGTGAGGAGCCCGAGCACCATCCCGAGCCCGCCGGGAATGCCGCCGAGGACCAGCAGCAGCCCCCCGAACCGCGCCAGCCAGCTCAGGCTGTCGGCGGAGCCCGGGCCCAGCGCCATGCCGGGAAGGATGCGCGCCACGATCGGGTCGGCCGCGAGGAGAATCGGCTGGCCCACCTCGGGCGCGGCCGCCGCCAGGAGAAGGGCGT
The DNA here is from genome assembly GCA_041497395.1 of Methylomirabilia bacterium. Taxonomy (GTDB): domain Bacteria; phylum Methylomirabilota; class Methylomirabilia; order Rokubacteriales; family DASRDR01; genus DASRDR01. The sequence goes on along the minus strand of JBGQGN010000010.1, from coordinate 13,190 downwards.
AGACGGAGGCGAACACGCCGGGGGCCGCGAGCTTCAGCCAGAGCGGCTCCGGGTCACCGAACATGTCTCGGAGCAGCATCAGCATGCCGATCGGCGTCACGATGTACGTGAGGGCGAAGTAGAGCGTCTGCCGGACGTCCGAGGTGATCGCGCGGTCGAGGTAGGGTGTCCACTCCTCGGGCCTGTCGAGACCGACCATCAGCCAGAACCCGACCATCACCACGACCCAGAGCAGGCCTACTCCGACGCAGAGGCGCCCCAGCCGCTCCAGCATCGGCGACGCTAGCGCCGCGTTCCGTCGCCCGCCCCACCCCCGGACGCCGGGAGCTGGACGAACGGGACCGCGTTGCCTCCGCCGAACGTGTACTGCGGCAGGCGCCCATCCCACTTCGAGAGATACTGCTGCTGGATGAGCGTCTGGGTCAGCGAGGAGGAGACCCGGGCGTTGTAGGCCGCCTCGGCGTCACCCTTGATTCGGGTGGCCTCGGCCACCCCCTTGGCCTCCTCCCGCGCGGCGTCTCCCCGGCCCTTGGCGGCCGCCGCGATGATCTCCGCCTGACGCTGGGCCTGGATGAGCTCGTAGCGCTTCTGCTCGGCCTTCTGCTCCTCGATCTGCTTCGCCTCGATCGCCTTCTCGTAGTTCAGGTCGAACCGGATGTTCGCCAGCGAGGCTTCTTTCAGCTCGATCCCGTACTTGGCGAGCCAGATGGTGAGGTCGCGCTGGATGTCCGCCTTGATCGCCGGACGGCGCAGGAGGATCTCGGCCGCGTTGTGCGTCGCGGTATTCGCTTTCAGGACCTCCTGGGCCGCCGGATCGATGATCACCGACGAGTACTCGAGGCCGATCGACTTGTAGACCTCGGGTGCGCGGTCGGGATGGAGCCGATAGTTCAGGACCATCTCGACGTGGACGGCCTGGAGGTCCTGCGAGGCTGCGTCGTACTTCGCCGAGTGCTTCCCGACCCGCCCGTCCATCACGACCACGTCGTAGAGCGGGTTCAGCACGATGTTGAGACCCTCGCGGAGGGGCATCGAGTCGACCTCCCCGAAGAGGACCTTCACGCCGACGTGGCCGGCCGGGATGATGCGGAAGACCGAGAAGAACAGGATGATGGCGGGCACTCCGATGGCGAGGAGCAGGACGATCCGGGGGGCGAATGTGCGAAGCCCAGGTGGCAGGGCGTCGGCGCGCCGGCGCAGCGCCCCGTGGATGGCTAGCCCCGCCAGCAGGACGACGGCCGAGAAGACCAGCTTGCTCATCGCTCTATCCTCTGCGACCGCGCGAAGGCGCTCACTCCCACTCGATGGTGCTCGGTGGCTTGGAGGAGATGTCGTAGACGACGCGGTTCACGCCCTTGACCTCGTTGATGACCCGGGTCGAGATCCGGGCCAGCACCTCGTAGGGAAGCCGGGCCCAGTCCGCCGTCATGGCGTCCTGGCTGACGACGGCCCGGAGCGCGATGACCTGGGCGTACGTCCGGAAGTCGCCCATCACGCCCACCGTCCGCACCGGCAGGAGCACGGCGAAGGCCTGCCAGAGCGCGCGGCCGAGGCCCGCGGTCTCGATCTCCTCCTGCACGATGGCGTCGGCGTCACGGACCACTTCGAGCCGCTCCTCGGTCACCTCACTCAGGATGCGCACGGCGAGCCCCGGACCCGGGAACGGCTGGCGCCAGACGATCTCCGGCGGCAGGCCGAGAAGCTCGCCGAGGACGCGCACCTCGTCCTTGAACAGCTCGCGCAGAGGCTCCACCAGCGTGAAGGGGAGGTCCTTCGGCAGCCCTCCGACGTTGTGGTGGGTCTTGATCGTCGCCGACGGGCCCCGGAACGACGTGGATTCGATCACGTCCGGGTAGAGCGTGCCCTGGGCCAGGAACGGGATCGTGCCCAGCCGCTCCGCCTCCTCCTGGAAGACGGCGATGAACTCGGCGCCGATCAGCTTGCGCTTCTGCTCGGGGTCGGTCACGCCACGGAGACGCTCCAGGAAGCGTGCGGCGGCGTCGACGTAGATGAGCCGCATGCCGAATCGGTCCTGGAAGGTCCGCCGCACGGCCTCCCCTTCCCCTTTTCGGAGGAGCCCGTTGTCCACGAAGACGCACTGGAGCTGGTCGCCGATCGCCCGGTGCACGAGCGCGGCCGTCACCGCCGAATCCACCCCGCCCGAGAGCGCGCACAGCACGCGCGCGTGCCCGACCGCCGCCCGGACGGAGTCGACGGCCTGGTCGACGAAGGAGCTCATCGACCAGCCCGGCTTGAGCCCCGCACCCTGGAAGAGAAAGTTCTCGAGGACGCGCTGGCCCTGGGGCGTGTGAGCGACCTCGGGGTGGAACTGCACGGCGTAGAGCCGCCGCTCCGACGCGGCCATCGCGGCGACGGGGCTGTTCCTGGTGGTGGCCAGCGAGTGAAACCCCGGTGGAGGGGCGAGGACGGTATCGCCGTGGCTCATCCAGACCGTGATGCACCCGGTGGACGTGTCCGGGTGGACGCCCTCGAAGAGCAGATCAGGGCTCTCCAGGGCGACTTCGGCCCGACCGTACTCCCGGTGGGCGCTCGGCTCCACCTTCCCGCCCAGGAGGAGGGCCATGGCCTGCATGCCGTAGCAGATCCCGAGGATCGGCAGGCCCGCCTCGAGCAGCGCGGCAGGCGGCAGCGGTGCCCCCTCGTCGTAGACGCTGGCCGGGCCTCCCGAGAGGATGACAGCCTGGTGCGCGAGGATGCGCTCGAGAGGCGCCGTGGGCGGGAAGATCTCGGAGTAGATCCCGGCTTCGCGGATACGGCGAGCGATCAGCTGCGTGAACTGCGAGCCGTAGTCGACGACCGCAACCTTGTCCATGGGTCGATCGCCTCCCGCGGCGCCGACGGCGAGGGCCACGGGCCCCGCGCTACTTGCCCATGCCGACGCGCTGTGCCTTCTGGAAAATCTTGCCCTCTGTCTTGATCGCCGGCGCGATGATGAGCTCGGTCATCTGGAGCTCGCGGATCGTCCGGGCTCCGACCGAGCCCATGCACGTCTTGAGGGCCCCGATCAGGTTCATCGTGCCGTCGTCGGTGAACGCGGGTCCCGAGAGGATCTGCTCCAGGGTCCCGACGACACCCACCCGGATGCGCGTGCCACGGGGCAGGTTCGAGTGGGGCGTCGCCATCCCCCAGTGATACCCGCGCCCCGGCGCCTCGAGGGCTCGTGCGAACGCCGAGCCGATCATGACCGCGTCGGCGCCCGACGCGAGAGCCTTGCAGATATCGCCGCCGGTCGACATCCCCCCGTCGGTGATGATGGGCACGTAGCGGCCGTTCTGCTTGTAGTAGAAGTCGCGCGCCGCCGCCGAGTCCGCCGTCGCCGTGACCTGGGGCACGCCGAGGCCGAGCACCTCACGCGTCGTGCAGGCGGCACCGGGACCCACCCCGATCAGGAGGGCGTCGACCCCGGTCTGCATCAGCTCCAGCGTCGCCTCGTAGGTGACGCAGTTGCCGACGATGAGCGGGATGGAGAGCTCCTGCTTGAGGCGCCGGAAGTCGAGGGGCTCGTACTCGGTCGCGACGTGCCGCGCGGTCGACACCGTCGACTGGACGATGAAGAAGTCGGCGCCGGCCTCCTCCGCGAGCTTCGCGAAGCGCAGGGCCCGCTGCGGGATGGCCGACACGATCACCGTCGCGCCGCCCTTCTTGATCTCGCTGACGCGCCGGTGGACCAGCTCTTCCTTGATCGGCTCGCCGTAGATGGACTGGATGATCCGCGTGGCCTCCTCGGCCGACGAGGAGATGATCTGCGCGATGACCTCGTCGGGAGACTCGTAGCGCGTCTGGACGCCCTCGAGGTTCAGGACGGCCAGCCCGCCGAGGCGGCCCATCTCCATCGCGAAGCGGGGGTCGGTGACGCCGTCCATCGCCGCCGCGATGATCGGAAGCTCGATGCGCCGGCCGCAGAGCTCCCAGGTCACGTCGACCTCGTTCGGGTTGACGGTGACGGTGCCCGGGACCAGGGCGATGTCGTCGAACCCATACGCGACCCGAGCCTTCCGACCGCGCCCGACCCACATGCCCATGGCCTACCCTCCCTCGTCCGTCATTACGCCCTACCCGTTGTGACCGTTTCCCGGTTCGCCACTAGATGTTGGGACAGTATAGGAGGCCGGTCAAGCGCGTGTCAAGCTGGCGACGCCCCCGGCGACCCCCCCGACGCGTCCCCCGGCGGGGTCTGGCGGGCCCGCGCGCACGCGATCCGCAGGCCCTCCAGCGTCAGGTGCGGATTGACGACGTCGATCGCGCGCGCGAGGCCCTCCATGAGGCCGACGAGGCCGCCCGTCGCCACGACCCGGGGCGTGCCCTCCATCTCGGCGCGCATCCGCGCGACCAGGCCGTCGACCAGGCCGGCGTAGCCGTAGACCATGCCCGACTGAATGTTGGTCACCGTGTTGCGGCCGATGGCGCTCGCCGGTCGGATGAGGTCCACGCGGAAGAGCCGGGCCGCCCGGGCGGTGAGCGCCTCGGCGGCCGTTGCGATCCCCGGCGCGATGGCGCCGCCGATGAACTCGCCCCGGGGCGACACGCACTCGAAGGTCGTCGCGGTGCCGAAGTCGATGATGATGAGCGGCGGTCCGTAGAGCTCCACGGCCCCCACGACCTTGACGACCCGGTCCGGGCCCACTTCGCGCGGGTAGTCGACGCGCATGACGAGCGCCACGTTGACGCCGGGGTCCACGACGAAGGGAGAGAGGCCGAAATAGCGCCCGGCCATCTCCTCCATGGTCCGCTGGACGGCGGGCACCGTCGCCGAGATGGCGATGTCGGTCACGTGCGGAGGCTCCAGACCGTGACTGCGGAGCATCGTGTGGGTGAAGACGCCGTACTCGTCGGCCGTCTGCTCGCGCCGGGTCGTGAGTCGCCACGACGCGACGAGGCGCCGGTCGTCGTACACGCCTAGCTTGACGTTGGTGTTGCCGACATCGACGGCCAGCAGCATCAGCGCATCCCCGCCCCCGCCCGCTCGGGATGGCTCTCGGGGGGCACGACCAGGCGCGCCAAGCGCCCGTCGTCACGCCGGACCACGAGCTCCCCACCCGGCCCGAGATCGACGGTCGTGCCCTCGCCATCGGGCAGCGGGACGCGGAGGCCGAGGAGGCCTCGCCGGCGCCAGGCGGCGCGCACCGGCTCGAAGCCCTCCTCGAGCAAGACGCCATACCAGCCGGCCAGGCGGACGAGGAGCGCCGCCAGGAGCGTCTCGCGCGCGACGGGGGCGCCCAGGCTGGCGAGCGACCCGGCAGTGCCGGCGAGATCCGGCGGCCAGTCCGAGTCCCGCTGCGAGACGTTCACGCCGATGCCGAGGATCACCAGAGGGGGAGTGCCGGCCACCCCCTCGGCCAGGATGCCCGCCAGCTTCCGCCCGCCGACGAGCACGTCGTTCGGCCACTTGAGCTTCGCCGAGACCGGGGCCACGGTCTCCAGGCCCTCGGCCACCGCGCAACCCGTCGCGAGCGGGATCTCCGGCCAGCGCGCCACCGGGAGGCGGGGACGCAGAACCACCGAGACGAGGAGAGCGGTTCCGCCGGGAGCGGTCCAGGGACGCCCGTGCTGGCCTCGCCCTGCGGTCTGGTAGTCGGCGAGGACCACGGCGCCCTCCGGCGCTCCCGCGGCCGCCCACGCGCGCGCCAGGGTCTGGGTCGACGCGAGGGAGCGGTATGCCCGGAGCGGCCCGGCCAGCCGACCGCCCGGCAGGCAGGGGACGAACGCGCGCGTCAGCTCGGCGTCGAGTGGCGGCTCAGCGCCCGGCCAGGGCATCGAGGCGTTCCAGGCCCTCACGGAGCTTCGCCCGGAGCGCCCGCTGTTCCACCCCTTTCGCTTCCTCGCGGGCGACGACCTCCGCCGGAGCCCGCTGGCGGAAGTCCTCCCGCGCGAGCTTGGCCTCCGTGCGGCCGAGATCCTCCTCGACGCGCCGGAGCTCCCGGGAGAGCCGGCCCCGCTCGGCTTCGACGTCCACCAAGCCCTCCATGGGCACGTAGACCTCGCAGCCGTCGGCGATGGCGAGGAGGGAGTGCGGTGGACGGGTTGCCGCGGGATCGACCTGGATCTCGGCGCGGGTGAGCGCCGCCACCGCCGCCGCCGTCTCCAGGAAGGTCGCCGCCACGGTCCCGGCGGGCGGCCGGACGATGGCCGTCAGCGTCCGCGAGGGAGGGATCTGGAGCTCACTCCTGAGGTTTCGCACGGCGCTGACGACCGCCATGATCGGCGCCATGGCCGCCTCGGCCGCCGGGTCGAGGTCGCGGCGACGGACCCGCGGGAAGCGGGCGATCATGATGCTGGCCGGCGCCCCCCTGCCCTTCGGGAACCGCTGCCAGACCTCCTCGGTGATGAAGGGCATGAAGGGATGAAGCAGGCGGAGCGTCGTCTCCAGGACCTCGACGAGGGCCGCCTGCGTGCGCGCCCGGGCCGCGGGGTCGTCCCCCCGGTAGAGCGTCAGCTTGGACCACTCGAGGTACCAGTCACAGAACTCGTGCCAGAGGAACTGGTAGATCACTCCCGCCGCATCGTTGAAGCGATAGGCGGCGAGAGACTTCCGGGCGGCGCCGACGGTCCGCACGAGGCGGCTGCGGATCCAGCGCTCGGCCAGGGGCGCCGGAGCCTTTCGCGCGAGCGCGGGGCGGTACCCTTCGAGGTTCGAGAGAACGAAGCGCGCGGCGTTCCAGAGCTTGTTCGCGAAGTTGCGGTAGCCCTCGATGCGCTCGTTGGAGAGCCGGATGTCCCGCCCCTGAGCGGCGAGGGCCGCCAGGGTGAACCGGAGCGCGTCCGTCCCGTAGCGCTCCATCACCTCGAGGGGGTCGACGACGTTGCCCTTCGACTTCGACATCTTCTGGCCCTCGGCGTCCCGCACGAGGGCATGGATGTACACGTCCCGGAAGGGCACTTCCCCCATGAAGTGAAGGCCCATCATCATCATGCGGGCGACCCAGAAGAAGAGGATGTCGAAGCCCGTCACGAGACAGGAGGTGGGGTAGAACGTCTTGAGCTCCGGCGTGTCACGCGGCCAGCCGAGGGTCGAGAAGGGCCACAGCCCCGACGAGAACCACGTGTCGAGAACATCCTCGTCCCGGCGGAGCGGACCGTGGCAGCTCGGGCATTCGGCCAGGTCCTCGCGCGACACGTGGATCGACCCTTCCGCGTCGCAGTACCAGACCGGAAGCCGGTGTCCCCACCAGAGCTGACGGGAGATGCACCAGTCCCGGATGTTGTCGAGCCACCAGTAGTAGGTCTTCAGCCAGGTCCGCGGCACGATCCGCGTGCGGCCGTCTCGGACCGCCTTGGCGGCGCGCTCGGCGAGCGGCTTCATGCGGACGTACCACTGCTTGGAGACCAGCGGCTCGACCACGGTCTTGCAGCGGTAGCAGGTGCCGACTCGGTGCTGGTACGGCTCGACCTTCTCGATGAGCCCGAGGCCGGTCATGTCCTCGACGATGCGCTGCCGCGCCTCGAAGCGGTCGAGCCCCGCGTACTTCCCGGCTCGCTGGTTCATCTTCCCGTCGAAGCCGATGACCTGCCGGACTTCCAGACCGTGGCGCCGCCCGATCTCGAAGTCCGTCGGATCGTGCGCGGGCGTGACCTTGATGACGCCCGTGCCGAACTTCGGGTCGACGGCGGCATCGGCGACGACCTTCATCCGGATCGTCCCGTCGACCGACGGGATCTCGAGCTCCTTCCCCACGTACTTCGCGTAGCGGCGGTCCTTCGGGTTGACGGCCAGGGCGGTGTCGCCGAGCTTTGTCTCCGGACGCACGGTTGCCAGCGACAGCGGCCCGTACCTGATGTAGTAGAGCTCGGCGGCCCGCTCCTCGTACTCCACCTCGAGGTCGGACAGGACCGTCTGGCAGCGCAGGCACCAGTTGACGATGTACTCGCCCTGATAGATCAGGCCTTCTTCCCAGAGCCGCACGAACACTTCCCGCACGGCCGCCGAGAGGCCGGGGTCCATCGTGAAGCGCTCGCGCTCCCAGTCGCAGGAGGCGCCCAGTCGCTTCAGCTGTCGGATGATCGTGCCGCCCGACTCCTCCTTCCACTTCCACACGCGCTGAACGAACGCCTCCCGCCCGAGCGCCTGACGGGTCGTGCCCTCGGCCGCGAGCTGCCGCTCCACGACCACCTGCGTCGCGATGCCGGCGTGATCCATCCCCGGCTGCCAGAGGACGTTGAACCCCTCCATCCGCTTCCAGCGCACCAGGATGTCCTGGAGCGTGTTGTTCAGCGCGTGACCGATGTGGAGAGAGCCGGTAACGTTCGGCGGCGGGATGACGATGCAATACGGCTTCCCCTTGGAGAAGGGATCCGCCCGGAAGTAGCCGCGCTCCTCCCACACGCCATACCAGGTGTCCTCGGCCTGGCGGGGGTCGTAGCGATCCGCGAGCGGCGCCGGCGGGCGCGGGGGGGGCTTCGGGTCGTCCGGCACAGCGGTCATCTTAGCATCGGCTCCCGTCGTTTACACCTCACGAGGGCTCCCGTAGAATGACCGTGAAAGCAGGGGCCGTGAGAATCCTCGACCGTTACGTGTGGAAGGAACTCGTCACCCCGTTCTGCCTAGGTCTGCTCGTCTTCACGTTCCTGCTGCTGATCGATCGGATCTTCGACCTCACCGACCTGATCATCAACAAGGGCGTCCCCGTCCACCTCGTCCTCATGATGCTCGTCTACATCTCCCCTGCCATCCTGGTTCTCACCATCCCCATCGGGTTCCTGCTCGCGATCCTGGTCGCCTTCGGCCGTCTCTCCGCCGACATGGAGGTCGTGGCGCTGAAGGCGTGCGGGGTGAGCCCGCTCCGCCTTCTCTGGCCCGTCGTGGTCTTCGGGCTCGGCGTGACGGCCATGACCGGGTACCTGATGATCGACGCCGTCCCGAGGAGCAACTACGCCTTCAAGTCCCTCGTGTTCGAGATCGTCCGGACACAGGCGAGCGTGGGGCTGAAGGAGCGCGTGTTCAACGACACCTTCGGGAACTTCGTCATCTACGTCGACGAGATCGCGGCCGACCAGGTGGCGCTCCGGAACGTGTTCGTATCGGACGAGCGGAAGCCCGAGGAACAGCGGTTCATCACGGCTCGGGAGGGCCGGCTCCTTTCGGACGAGGTGAACCGGCGGGTCACCCTCCGGCTCCTCGACGGCGCGATCCACGAGACCAGCCCCAGCGCGCTCCAGAAGTACCGGGAGGTGCGCTTCCGGCTCTACGACATCACGCTCGTGCTGGAGAACCCCCTGCTGAAGCAGGGGGGCGCGCCCAAGGGCGACCGCGAGATGAGCCTCGCGGAGCTGCGGAAGGCGACGCAGAACGCGGTCGACCTCAAAGGCAACCCGAACCCGTATCTGGTCGAGATCCACAAGAAGTTCGCGATCCCGGCGGCGTGCCTCGTCTTCAGCGTCCTGGGCGTCCCCCTGGGCATCCGTGCCCACCGGGGCGGCCGGATGGGCTCCTTCGTGGCGCTTCTGCCCATCGTGCTCTTCTACTACTTCGGCCTGACCCTCGGTGAGAACATCGGCGACTATGGGCGGATCCCGCCGTGGCTGGCGATGTGGGCGCCCAACATCATCGTGGGCACTGCCGCCCTCTATCTGCTGCGCGCGAGCCTCAAGGAGCGGCCGATCCCGCTGGTGGCGCTGATCCAGCGGGGGTTCTGGGCGAGCGTCGCGGCCATCCAGGCGATCCGCCGAGCTATGGGCGAAGGCGCGAAGCGCGCGAGAGCCGCTTCGGCGGGACGCCCGGTGCCGAGCCGGCGTCGTTTGGCGGCCACACGCGGCCGCCAGCTCGACGGGCCTGACTCGAGCGCCGGCGAATCGTGGGCGCCACTGGTCTACGGCTTCATCATCTACGCTACCGTTATCGCCATCCTGGGTGTCGTACTGCGAGACCGGATCGACATGTCGACGCCGGCGCTGGTCTTCGCTCTGGCCATGGCTCTTCTGCTGTTCTGGGTGGTCGCGTGGCTGTGCCTCGGCGTGGTGAATCGCTACGTCAGCCGTCAGTTCTTGATCCTGTTCTGCTATGGCATTGCGCTCGCGAGCGTCGTGGTGATCGTGGGCGATCTGATGACTACGCTGGAACGTTACATTCGCCTGAAACCCGGCTTGAGGCTGATTCTCATGCACTTCGTGTACCGAACGCCGCCGTTCGTCTATCAGGGGCTGCACCTCGTGATGCTGATGTCGACGATCCTCCTGTTCGTGGGTCTCTCGCGGAGCAACGAACTCACAGCGCTCAAGGCTTGCGGCGTGAGCCTCTATCGGGCCAGCCTGCCGGTCTTCGGGCTCGCACTGCTTATCTCGATGACGTCCCTGGGGTTCCAGGAATACGTGATGCCATGGATGAACCGGCGCGCGGTCGAGATCGACGAGGCGAAGATCAAGCGCCGGACCATGCCCGAGCTTCGGAAGCGCACCGAGATCTGGTACCGCGGGCGGGAGGACGGTGCGGCCGAGAGCCGGATCTACCACATCGGGCTCCTCGACCCGGGCAGCCAGCAGATGAACAACGTCACGATCCTGTCGCTCGGGTCCGACTTCACCATACGCCGGCGCTGGGATGCCCGGGACATGCGATGGATGGACTCGGCGGAAGCCTGGCGCCTGGCCACCGGGGTCCGGCGGGAGTTCCGGTCGGGCCAGCCCGACCGGGCGGAGACGTTCCGGGAGCAGACGGTCAAGCTCCCCGAGCGATACCAGGACTTCGCCCAGGTGCCCCGGGCACCCGACGTGATGAGCTACAGGGAGCTCAAGGAGTACATCAACCGTCTCCAGGACGCCGGGCACAACGTCGCGAAGTACATCGTCGACCTCCAGTCGAAGATCGCCTTTCCCCTCGCCAACCCGATCATGGTGCTCGTGGGCATTCCCTTCGCGCTCCAGTCCCCCCGCGGCGGACGGATCATCGGGATCGCGCTATGTCTGACGCTCGGGCTCGCGTACTTCATCGTCCACTCGGCGGCGGTCGCCCTGGCCCGGACGGAGATCCTGCCGCCGCTCGTCGCGGCCTGGTCGGCGAACGCGCTGTTCGCCACGCTCGGGCTCTACCTGTATCTCCGCGCGCGAACCTGAGCGGCGGGCGGGACGGACCGGGCCGCGTCGCGCGGCCGGCTCGCATCTGGGGATCCGGCGTGACTCGCCGGAGGCCGTGCGCGATCGGGGCGCTAGCGGGAAGCGCGCTCGCGAAGGGCCCGCAGGGCGTCCTCGAGCCGGCGCTGGGCTTCCCCGTAGGCGCTCCAGTCCCCCCGCCGGAGCGCGTCCTGGCCGCGGTTCCACGCCTCCCAGGCGCGGGCGACCTGGCCCATGACGCCCTCGCCGATGGCCTCGCTCGGCCCGGACGCCGCCGGGTGGCTCGCCGGCGCCCCGGGCCGGCCCCCGAAGATCGAATGAAGGGCGGCGTCGAGCGTCTCGCCCATCGCGATCTGGTTGCCGTGAGCGACGATCACCCGCTTGAGCTCCGGGATCGAGCCCTTCTCCGCGGCCAGGTAGAGGGGCTGAACGTAGAGCAGCGACTCCTCCACGGGGATCGCCAGCAGGCTGCCGCGGATCACCGTCGAGCCCCGCTGGCTCCACAGGGTGATCTGCTGGGAGATGACGGCGTCCTGGTCGATCCGCGCGCCGATCTGCCGGGGTCCGAAGATCAGGCGCTGCTTGGGGAAGAGGAACGCCACCAGGCGCCCGTAGGCCGCCCCGTCGGAGCGGGCGGCGAGCCAGGCGATCATGTTGTCACGGCGGAGTGGCGTGAAGGGCATCAGCAGGACGAACTCCTCGCGTGATTCACCGGGGATGCGCATGATCGTGTAGTAGGGGTCGATCTCGCGGTCGCGCCCGCCCTCGGCCATGCGCGGCACCGACCAGAGATCCTCCTTGTTGTAGAAGACCCGGGGATCCTGCATGTGGTACGTGGCGTACATCCGCGCCTGCACCGCGAAGAAGCCCGCGGGATACCGGACGTGCGCCCGGAGATCGGCCGGCATCGCCTCGATCGGCTCGAGGAGACCCGGGAACGCGGCCGCGTAGGCGCGCACGAGCGGGTCCTGCGCGTCCGCGACGTAGAAGCGCACGCTCCCGTCGTAGGCGTCGACGGCCACCTTGACGGCATTCCGGACGTAGTTGCCAAGTCCGGGCACGCGCTCGGCGTACGGATATCGGTCGGTGGCGGTGTAGCCGTCGAGCAGCCAGGCCAGGCGCCCGTCCGCGCGGATCACGAAGTAGGGGTCGGCGTCGAATCGGAAGAAGGGGGCGATCCGGCGCACGCGCTCGCCGATCTGGCGGTGGAACAGCACCCGGCTATCGGACGTGATCTCGGGGCTCAGGAGGATACGGTAGGAGCCGAACCGGATGGAAAGCAGGAGCCGCCGCCAGAGGGAGCCCACCTGGACCCCGCCCTGCCCCTGGTAGGTCGTGTAGACGTTCTCGTCGCCGGAGGGATAGTCGATCTCCTGGGAGCGCGTCCGGACGAACACGTATTCGTTCGACACCTCGCCGTAGTAGATCTCCGGTCGGGTGATGCGGAGCGAGGCCTTGGCTGGCACCGGCGGGATGTCCTTGACGTAGAGCTCCGGTAGCCCCTCGGTGGTGATGCGGTTCACGGGTCCCACGACCGCGCCGTACCCGTGCGTGTACTGGAGGTGCTCGTTGATCCACAAACGGTCGGCGTCCCGGCCCTGGACGTCGCGCGGCAGGTTCTGATACGAGAGCTCGCGTGCCGACAGCATCACCTGCCGGTACTCCCCGTCGATGACGTAGCGGTCGTTGTCGACGTCGACGAATCGGTAGTAGGTCCGTATCTCCTGCAGCTGGGCGAAGGTGAGGAGGAGCGGCGCGTGGTCCCAGAGCCGCACGTTCCTGAGCGTCGGCGCGTTGCGGGCCAGGTCGGCGGCGGTCAGGGTCTCCCGTGCCGGGAAATCTCGCTCCTCGATGCGGTCGAGCGCGAACGCCCGCCGCGTCAAGTGGATGTGATGGGCGATGTAGGGGCTCTCCGCGACCAGGGCGTTCGGGGCGACGCGCAGGCGCTGGACCAGCGTCGGGAACACCCAGAGGCCGCCGATCCACGCGGCGGCCAGCACGACGAGGCCGGCCAGGACCGGGCGGGTGCTGCGCCGGAAGACATGGACGAGCGCGGTGAGCCCGCAGAGCGCCGTGAGGGCGGCCAGCCACCCGAGCGCCGGCAGCGTCGCGTGCACGTCCGTGTACGT
>JBGQGN010000009.1:0-19328 GCA_041497395.1 Methylomirabilia bacterium | reverse complement strand
GCCCGGTCGGTAATCACCGTGGCGGACTCGACCGTCCCGCACTGGGCGAAGTACTCCCGAAGACTCTCGGACGTGGTGGAATAGGACAGGCCGCCGACGAACAGCTTGGTCGCCACAGGGGCGCCTCCTTCGGAGCCCCGGACCCTATGGATGCCCGGAGCCATCACTCTTCCGCACTTCTCTCTGCGCCCCTGACATGCGGAAGAGTGGCCTATCGGAGGCGAGGTCCACGCCCGAATGGCGCGGCACGTCAAAGCCAGTCTAGCACGGAGCGTCCCACCCTCGCCGAGGAGGGTGGGAAGTGGGGCCGTGGCCAGGAGCCGTGCCTCCTCGAACGGCGCCCCGGTGAGCTGGGTGCCGAGCGGACGCCCGTCGGCCGCGAGGCCGGTCGGCAGCGACACCGTGGGCACCCCGAGACCGGTCCAGGAGCCGTTGAATGCGGCGTCGCCGGTCGTGCTCCGGTCGGGAGCCGGCCCCAGGGCCGACGGCATGACGAGCGCGTCGTACCGGGCGAGGAGCGGGGCCAGGTCCTGGCGAGCCTGACGCCGGATCCGCTGGGCACGGAGGTAGACGTCGGCCGGGATGCACTGCCCGAGCTCGATTCCGACGCGGATGCGGGGGCGATAGGCATCCGCCGGTTGCCACCGCGGCCCTCTCGCTATCACCGGGCGTGGAGCGCGTCAGCCGGCTGCCCCGTGCCCCGCTGATGGAGGTGCAGATCCCGACGGTGTACGACGACTCGATGGCGCCGCCCGGCCACCACGTCGTCTCCATCTGGGCGCTCTGGGCGCCGGTGCGCCCGGCCGAAGGCACGTGGGACACGCGCCGCAAGGAGATGGGTGAGCGGATGATCGATCTGCTGACGGAGTACGCGCCCAACTTCCGCCGGGCGCTCGTGGACTGGATGCTTCTCACCCCGCCGGACATCGAGGCGCGGGTCGGGCTCACGGACGGCAACATCCGCCACCTCGACCTGGTGCCCGCGCAGATGCTCGGCCGCCGCCCCCTGCCCGGCTGGGCCCACTACCGCACCCCGATCACGGGCCTCTACCTGTGCGGCGCGGGCACCCACCCGGGGGGCGAGGTCACCGGCGCCCCGGGGCACAACGCCGCGCGCGCGATCCTGAAGGATCTGCTCCGGGACGTGGCCGCCGGCGACTGACCCTCGGGGCAAGGCCGGGCGCGCCCCGCCGCCGGGCAGTCGTCCGCCGGATCAGCCCGTCTCGCCCGGGCGCCGCCGGGACCTGGCGTAGAGGAAGGACGCGATCAGCAGGGCCGCGCCGAGGACCAGGACCGACAGGATGCGGTAGAGCGCGTCGAGGCCCGCCAGGTCGACGGTGAGCACCTTCAGCACCGTGACGCCGAAGAGCAGGATCGCGCCGACCCTGAGCGGCGCCTGGTCGCGCCAGAGCCCCCAGGCCATCGCCGTGAACGCGTACACGGCCCACAGCACGGAGAGAGCCGCGCTGCGGAGCTTCGCGGGATCGAAGCGGGTCTCGGGCAACGGCACCAGCACGACCTCGACGCTCAGGTTCCAGAGAAGCAGGAGCGCCGCACCGATCGAGCCTACCGCGGCCAGCCGGTGGCGGGCGCGCTCTCCGAGGTACGGCACGGTCTCGGCCACCTGACCGTAGAGCCAGGTGAGCACGACCAGGAGGCACCCCGCCAGGAAGCGCGGGTTCCCGATCGCCGGCCGGAGCGACGGCTGGATGCGGGCCCAGCGGTCCGTTCCGCCCAGGGCTTCCCCGACGAGCGCGAGCAGCAGGAGCGTCGCGACGCCGAGCAGGACGCGCGTCTCGTCACCACGGGCCAGGGCCAGCAGCACCATCGTGGCCAGCATCCAGACGACGGACTTCACCACGGGGACGTATGGCGGCGGGATGGCGAGCGTGCGGAACTGGCCGAGCTCCACGGTCAGGAGGAGCGCCGCGCTCCCGACCGCGACCAGGAGCAGGAGCGGGCGTGCGAAGCGCTCCCACCGGCCGAGGGTCGCCCCGCCGCGCTCGCGAGCCCGGTAGACGAGGGCGCCGACGACAGCCGTCACCACGACGGCGAGGGTGGCCGGCAGCGCCGGGTGCGCGACGAGGAACGTCCCCGCCCGGCCGGCGTTCTCCCCGAGCGCCTCGAACCACCGCCCCCACGCGAGCGCGCTGATCGCGAGACCACCCGCGCGAAGCCCCGGCGCGTTGAGGGCGAAGCCGCCAAGCAGGAGCACCAGCCCCTCCACGCTCCACGCGATCACCAGGTCGTGTCGCCCGAGGGTCACTGCGGGCGCCAGCGCCAGGAAGGCCAGCGCGAGTGCGCGGTGGAGCAGCGCGACGCGCGGGCCGCCACGCGCGCTCCGGGCCGCCACGCGCGCCGCCACGAGGTACGTCCCCGCGAGGGCGAGCGCCAGGAGGGCCAGGCGACGCCCCGACGGGTCGTCCACGATACGTCGCGCGGCGGCGAAGTAGAGGGCCGGCGCCCCGAGGATGATCAGCGTCCGGCCGAGCCGGACGGCGCCGGCGGACCGCTCGCTCCCTGAGCCCCTGAGCGCCCAGGCCGCGAAGGCGAGGAAGAACACGGTTGCCCATCCGAGGGCGACGGGGAGCCGGGGGGCCTGGTACCAGCGGTCGAGCCAGCCCCAGTAGAGGACCTGGGTCCCCGCGAACGCGAGCAGCGCGAGCCCCGGCCACCCCCGCCGGGACGCGAGGAGCAGCACGCCGAGATCGAGGATGGCAAGGTACGTGAAGAGCGCCGCGGCGGCGGCGGCGTCGGTGCTGAGGATGATCGGCGTCAGGAGCCCGCCCAGGGTCGCGAGGACCGCCAGGGCGCGCGAGTCCAGCCGGAGCGCCGTTAGGAAGCCCACGGCGGTCGCGAGGGCCATCGCCACGAAGGCCACCGGCGCCCCAACGAGCGCGTAGAACGCGTGGGCGGCGTAGAGGGAGAGGTAGACGACCCCGATCCCGGCCGCCACGAGACTCTGGGCCGGCAGGCGGTAGGTCGCGCCGCCGGCGAGTCTCACGCCGCCGGCCACCATCGCGACTCCCGCCACGAGTCCCGCCAGTACGCGACCCTTGGCCCCGATCCACTCCTGCTCGAAGGCGTGCTTGAGGAAGAATCCCACTCCGAGGAAGAAGAGGACCGCCCCGACACGCGAGAGCCAGGTCCCGCCGAGCCGACCCTCCCACTGACCCACGCCGGCCACGGGCTCTGGCTCCGGTGCGCCCGGCGGAACGGGCGGCGCCTCGACCGCCGGCGCACCCATCCCAGGGTCCCCCGTCCCGGCTCCCAGAGCCGAGACCTCCGGGGTCATCGTGGCCGGGCCGGCTTCGAGGCCGGGCAGGGTCTCCTGCGTGCCGGGTGCGGAAGGCGACGACAGGAGCGGCTCGACCGCCCGTGGCGCCTCGACCGCCCCGGTCGCCGTCGGAACGGCGCCGGCATGCGGCGCCCCCGAGCGCTGCTCCAGATCGCCCAGGCGAGCCTCCAGCCGGCGCACCCGGCTCCTCAAGCTCAGGAGCACCAGGATGAGGACGAGGACGATGATCGGGGTCGCGAAGAAGAGAAGCCCGAGCGCGACCAGCGGGACGATCGGCAACCCAGTCATGTGCTCCCTCGGTTGCCATGATAGCGCCGGAGCCACGAGGCGCCATGGAAGTCCGAGCGGGCGGCGGGAATCAGCGAAGCCTGTGGATTCGGAGGCTCGCTAGGGGCGGGGGCGCCAGGGCACCCGCCTCGCGCTGTCAGGTTTCGTCGGCCCAGACCGCGGCGGGCTCCTGGCGACGCCGGAGGAGGCGCAAGGTGCCGTCCGGCTCCAGCATCACCTCGGGGGCGCGGGGGTAGGAATTGTAGTTGATCGTGGACATCGCGGCGCAATAGGCGCCCGCGCCGCTCACCACGACCAGGTCGCCGATCTGGGGGCGGGGTACCCAGCGGGGCCCGAGGGCCTCGGGCTCGCCCGGCGCCGGCGTGAGGATGTCACCCGACTCGCAGCAGGGGCCCACGAACACGACCGCGGCCGCCTCCCTCCCCTGGGCGAGGACGTCGATCGGGTGCTGAGCGCCGTAGAGCGACGGACGCGTGACCTCGGTCATGCCGGTGTCGAGCTTGGCGAACAGATACCCCTCGCGCCCGGTGTCCACCACGTCGACGCAGCTTGCCACCACCGCGCCGGCTCGCGCGACGAGGTACGTGCCGGGCTCGATCTCGAGACCGAGGCGCCGACCGTCCCGGGCCTGGAAGGCCAGGAGCTCCGCGCGCACGTGCGCGCCCACGTCGGCGAGATCGACCGTCGGCTCCTCGGGCATGCGCCCCACCTTGAACCCGCCCCCGAGGTTGACGATGCCCACCTCGGGCAGCTTCGCCGCCAGCTCGAGCGTCATCCGGATGCAGCGCTTCCAGATCTCCGGGTCGGTGCCCGAGCCCACGTGCGAGTGGAGCCGCGTGATTCGCAGGCGGTGGCGCTCCGCGGTCGTCTTGACCTCGTCGAGGTACTCGTGCCAGATCCCGAAGCTCGCCGCGGGCCCGCCGGTGTTGGTGCGCTTGGTGGAGCCGGTCCCCAGCCCCGGATTCATCCGGACCGACACCTCGCTCCCGGGAGCGACCCGCCCGAAGCTGTCGAGCTGGTGGACGGAGCACGCGTTGAACAGGACGCCCCGCCGGACGTGCTCGGCCAGCCGCCGCGACGGCATCTGGGACGTGAGCTGGATCTCCGCCGGCGCGAATCCCGCCTCGATCGCCCGCTCGACCTCGAAGTCGCTGGACGCGTCGATGTGGAGACCCAGCGCGTGGAATACGCGGAGAATGCCGCGGGATGGATTCGCCTTCATCGCGTAGCGCAGGGTGAAGCCGAACGGCGCCGGGAAGGCCAGGGCCGCGCGGGCGGCCGCTTCGAGAGCAGCACGGTCGTAGACGTAGCAGGGGGTGCCGAAGCGCGCGCGCACCTCGGTGGCGACCTCGGAGCTGAGGAACGGGGTGGCGGGGGTGATCGTCTGGTCCATGGCCGCTCATCCTACCTCAGGACGGTGGCTCCTGCGCGTCCGAGTGGGCCGAGCGAGCTCTCACCCCTCTTGTCCGGGCCTCGGCCGTCCGCTAGAGTTGAGCCGGCTTCGAGGCCGCTCCCGACCCAGAACCATCTCTGGCATCCAGGAGGTCCGGTGAAGGCGCGCGAGATCTTCGAGTACAACAAGCTCACCTGGCCCGAGATGAACGACGCGATCGAGCTCGGGAAGGTGGTTCTCCTTCCCACGGGCTCGACCGAGCAGCACGGCGCTCACCTGCCCCTCGACACCGACCTGTTCCTCGTCGAATCCGTGTGCCGGGAGCTCGGCCGGCGGGCGCCGGACAAGGTTCTCGTCCTGCCCGGCATTCCCTACGGGCTCAACATGCATCACTTCGACTTCCCGGGGACGATCCACGTCGAGCCTCAGCACTTCATCGACTTCTGCGCGGACGTCCTGAAGAGCGTCGCCTATCACGGGTTCCGGCGGATGGCCGTGATCAACGGGCACGGCTCGAACATGCCGATGGCCGACCTGATCGCGCGCCGGGTGGTGCTCGAGACGCCGGCCATCTGCTGCGCGTTCGGCTACTACAACATGGGGCGAGACGAGAGTCTGAAGGGGCTCGAGAGCGGCGTGTACGCGCACGCGGACGAGTGGGAGACCTCGCTCTACCTCCACTTCGACGCCGACCGCGTCCAGATGGACAAGGCCGTGCAGGACACCGACCGGGTGGGACGCACGATGACCTCCGACAGCACGACCAACGTCCGCTTCAACGACTTCTGGGGACGCTGGACCAAGACGGGCGTCCACGGCGACCCCACGAAGGCCAGCCGCGAGAAGGGCCGCCGGATCGCCGAGGCCATCATGAAGGAGATGCTGGTCTGGCTCGACGAGTTCCGGGCCTGGCCGATCGAGGGACGTCAGGACCAGCACCGGCTGCCGGTGCAGCGGGAGATCCGCTGGTGAGACAACCAGGAGGGAGACGCTGATGCGAGCGACGCGAGCGACACGACACAGGCTGCGTTACACCGCGGGGTGGTGCGCAATGGCACTGGCCCTGCTCCTGGGCGCGACCCTCGTCGCCGCGCCGCCGGCCGCCGCCCAGGCCAATCACCTGAAGGTCGCCCTCCAGGGCGACACCTCGAACGTCGATCTCCACCTGACGACCCACTACGTCAGCCGGGTGGCGCTCCTGAACGTGTACGAGATGCTCTACACGCTCGGCGAGGATCTGTCGATCCAGCCGATGCTGGCCGACAAGCACACGATCAGCCCCGATGGCCTCACCTACACGATCACGGTCCGGAAGGGCGTCAAGTTCCACAACGGCAAGGTGATGGACGCCAAGGACGTCGCCTACACGCTGAACCGGATGCAGAACCAGGGATGCCGGGCCGCGGAGTTCAAGGCGCTCGTCAAGGAGTTCGCGGCCACCGACGCCTCGACGGTCCGCATCACGCTCACCGCGCCGTCGGGCGTGTTCCTCGCCAATCTCGCCAACATCATCTGTCCCGTCGTGATCTACCCGGAGGGCGAGGTCGAGAAGCAGGGTGGGGCCATCACGAAGCCCGTCGGCACGGGCCCCTACGAGTTCGTCGAGTGGAAGAAGGATGCCTTCCTCAGGGTGAAGAAGTTCAAGGACTACGTGGCCGACTCGCGGCCCAGCTCGGGGCTCGCTGGCAAGAAAGTCGCCATCATGGAGACCGTTGACTTCATTCCGATCACGGATAGCTCGGTCCGGGCGGCGGCGATCGAGCGGGGTGACGTCGACATCGCGATCGAGCTGAACGTCGAGGACGTCGCGCGCATGAAGGGCAAGCCGGGACTCGTGGTCGTGTCCAAGGCGGGGATCGCGTTCGACGACCTCCGGTTCGGTTTCAAGAAGGGGCCGTTCACCAACCAGAAGCTCCGCCAGGCGGTTGCGTACGCCATCGACAAGGAAGAGATGTCCAAGGCCAACACGGGCGGCCAGGGCAAGCCGGTGTCCGCCGGCTTCCCGGCCGGCATGCCGTTCCACGGCGCGGTGCAGGACCAGGACCCCTATGCCAAGCCGAACGTCCAGAAGGCGAAGCAGCTCATGCAAGAGGCCGGCTACAAGGGCGAGAAGGTCGTCCTGACCGCTCACCTGGTGCCGGATCGGATCGCACAGGGCGCGGTGATCATCCAGGCGCAGCTCCAGGCGGCCGGCATGAACGTCGAGGTGAAGACGCTCGAGTCGGCAGCCCTCCAGGAGGTCTTCAACAAGGGCGACTTCGAGCTGTTCTACTCGGGTCTCACACCGCGTCCGGACGCTGACGTGTACTACTGCCAGAACAACGAGTCCAAGTCGAGCGTCGCCGGGTACAACAACCCCGAGTATGACCGGCTCTGCCAGGAGGGCCGCAAGGCGCTCAAGGCGGAGGACCGCGCGAAGATCTACGCCCAGCTCGAGCAGCTACGCCGGACCGACCTCCCCTACTACCCGACGAACTACGTGCCGCAGGTCGCCGCGTGGCGGGAGAACGTCAAGGGCTGGAATCACTGGGCCGCGGGCTACGCCCGCGTGTGGGGCGTGTCGAAGTAGCCGGAATCGTACTGCGGAGGCTCGCTCCCAGGATCTGCGATGGTCAGTCGCCTACTGACCGTCGCAGGTCCTGCGGGCCGGCCGTGGCGCGACCCGGTCCCGACCGTCCGCACGCCGCCCGGACCATCCGGTGACGACCGGGGGCAACCACGCCGCGAGGCGCCCAAACCACCTCATCGCCCGCTCAGCGCGGGAGGCACGATGCCCGAATCCATTCCAGCCCCGCTCGTCATCGACACGCTGAAGGACACGTTTCGCGCGGCACGCGCGGCGCTGGCCGCCGAGGTGGCCGAGCCACCGATGCACAGCCATCTCGGCTGGATCCTGAGCGTGCCGGACACGCACCAGAAGACCGTGCTCGCCGCGCTCGCCAAGGAAGAGTCGATCCGCGTCGTCACCTGCGCGACCGAGGACGAGGCAACTGCCATCGCCGCCGGGCTCCACGTGGGCGGGGAGCCGGTCGTGCTGATGATCCAGCACGCGGGCCTCTATGCGTCGATCAACACGCTCCGCGGCGTCGCGATGGACGGCCGGGTCCCGAGCTTCTACATGATCGGCCTCCTCAGCCGGGAGAAGGACAAGGACCCGCGGGAGTCGCGGCACTCCATGGTCCGCTACTGCGAGCCCCTCCTCGACACCTTCGGGGTGCCGCACGCCCGCCTGGAAGGGCCGAACGACGTGCATCTCATTCCCGAGTACTACCGCCTGAGCCGTGCCCGCCGCGGACCGGCCGCCGTGCTGGTCGGCCTGGAGACGAGCTGAAATGGCCCCTGACGTTGCAATGAAGCCGGAAGACGTGCTGCGCGCTATCGCCGCCGTGCGGGGCGACGCCATCGTCGTTCCCACCATGACCACGGCCCCCGCCTGGCGCAGCATCGCGCCCAACGACCTGTCCGTGACCTGCGTCGGCTTCATGGGTGGCGCCTCCTCCCTCGGGCTCGGCCTGGCGCTCGCCCGTCCCGACCGGCGCGTTCTCGTGCTCGACGGCGACGGGTCCTTGCTCATGCAGCTCGGATCGCTCGCCACGGTGGCCGGGGCCGCCCCCCGGAATCTGATCCACTTCCTCTTCAAGAACGGCGTCTACCACACGTCGGGTGCGCAGGGGATCCCGGGCGGCCTGTCGGTCGACTTCGTGATGATGGCCAAGGGCGCCGGCTACCGGATGGCGAGCGCCATCGATGATCTCGGGGACCTCAAACACCGGCTCCCTGAGCTCCTCAGGGCCGAAGGGCCGGCCTTCGTCGAGCTCCGCACGGGACTCGCCGAGCACACTCCCATGACCGTCCGGGAGCGCACTCCGTTCCACCAGCAGCTTCACGATGCTCGGGTCAAGCTCCTCCGCCCCCGCGCGGCCGCGAGCGCGCCCGCGGACGCCTGACCCCAGCCCACCATCGGAGGCCGTCATGCCGCTCGACCCTCAAGCTCAGCGTGTCGTCGATGCGATGGCCGCGCTCAACCTCAAGCCCGTCGAGAGCTCGACGCCCGACGAGGCTCGCGAGTCGATCCGCATCCGCACCTCCGCGCTCGGTCCCTTCGAGGACGTGCGGCGGTGGCCGACCACCGGCTGCCCGTGGCGGGAGGGGAGATCACCGTACGCGCGTACTCGCCCGGAGGCCCCGGCCCGCATCCGGTCCTCGTCTACTACCACGGCGGAGGCTGGGTGATCGGCGACCTCTACACGCACGACGGCCTCTGCCGGTCGCTCACCAACGCGGCGCGCTGCGCCGTGGTCAGCGTGGACTACCGCCTTGCGCCCGAGTCCAAGTACCCCGTCCCGGCCGAGGACTCGTACGCCGCGCTCCTCTGGATCGTGGCCAACGCCACCCGGCTCGGGCTCGAGCCTCGGCGCGTGGCGGTCGGGGGGGACAGCGCGGGCGGCAACCTGGCCACGGTCGTCGCGCTGATGGGGCGCGAGCGCGGCGGGCCCGCTCTCGTCCATCAGGTCCTGATCTATCCTGTCACCGACCACAACCTGAACACGCCATCCTATGTGGAAAACGGGACGGGCTACGTGCTCACGCGCGAGGGCATGCGGTGGTTCTGGAACCACTATCTCGCCAGGGAGTCTCAGGGCCGTGAGCCCTTCGCCTCGCCGCTCAGAGCGCCGAGCCTGGCCGGGCTTCCATCCGCGCTCGTGATCACCGCAGAGTGCGATCCGCTTCGCGACGAGGGCGAGGCCTACGCCGCGCGTCTCCGCGACGCCGGCGTCCCCGTCACGGTCACGCGCTATGCCGGGATGTTCCACGGGTTCGTCCGCATGACGTCCATCCTCGACAAGGCGCGGACAGCGCTCGACGAGATCGCGGGCTCGCTGCAGAAAGCCTTCGCGGTAGCCTCGTGACGGTCGCAGGGAACCGGTCGCCGGCCGCGCGCCAGGCGGCTCCTCCGCGGGCTTCGCCGTGACGGCGCCGCGGCTCTAGCCATGCATCCGCTGCTCAAGCTCATCGTGGTGCGCGTGCTTGCGCTGGTCCCCATGCTGCTCGCCCTCAGCATGGCGTCCTTCGCGCTGGTGCACGTCATCCCTGGCGACCCCGCCCTCGTCATGATGGGCGGCGAGGGAACGACCCAGGCCGTCGAGGAGCTCCGGCGCCAGCTTGGCCTGGACCGGCCGCTTCACGTCCGGTACCTCGAGTGGCTGGGCAAGATCGCGCGAGGCGACCTGGGAGAGTCCCTCTACAACAAGACACGGGTCTCGGAGGAGCTCCTCTGGCGAATGCCGACGACGCTCACCCTGGTGACGCTCGCCCTCCTTTTCTCGATCGGCATCGGGGTTCCCGCCGGTTTGCTCTCCGCCGCCTTTCGGAACTCCTGGATCGACCACACCGCGCGCCTGCTCACGCTCGTGAGCCTGTCCCTCCCAAGCTTCTGGCTCGGCCTGATGCTGATCATCCTGTTCTCGCTCTGGCTGGATCTCCTGCCCATCGTGGGCTACGAGCCCATCACGCGGGGCATCTGGAAGGCGATCCCGTTCCTGATCCTCCCGAGCCTCTCGCTCGGGACCTATCTGGCGGCGCTCCTCACGCGCCTCACCCGCTCGAGCATGCTCGAGGTCCTGAACCAGGACTACGTGCGGACCGCCCGCGCGAAGGGCCTCGGGAACCGGGTGGTCCTCATGCATCACGCGCTCCGAAACGCCCTGATTCCCATCGTGACGGTGATCGGGATCAACGTGGGCATCCTGCTCGGCGGGAGCGCGGTGATCGAGACGGTGTTCGTGCTGCCGGGGGTGGGCCAGCTCGTCGTGCGCTCCCTCTACAACCGCGACCTCCCGGTCATCCAGGGACTCATCTTGTACGTCGCCGTCATCTACGTCCTCGTGAACCTGCTGGTCGACGTCATCTACACGTACCTCGATCCCCGGCTGAGGCCGAGCTGACGCCAATGACGTCGCCGGATGATCGCGTGTCGGTTCGCCGGGACGATCCCGGCGCTCCTCCGCGCGTCGAGGTCGCCAAGGTCGCCAAGGTCGACAGTCGCGATCCGATGCTGACCGCTGGGGCCGTGGCGGCGCATCCCGTCGGGGCACGGAAGATCGGACTCCCGCCCTTGCGGGCGCGGCGAGGACGGGTGGGCCGGTGGATGCGCCGGAATCCGCTGTCCGTGGTCGGTGCTGCGATCGTGCTCGCGCTGGTGACGATGGCCCTGCTGGCGCCCTACTTGCCCCTCCCGAACCCGGTCCGCATGAACGTGCCGAAACGCTTCTCCCCGCCCGGCGCGGACTTCTGGTTCGGGACGGACCATCTCGGACGGGATGTGTTCAGTCGGGTCGTGCACGGATCGGCGTTCAGCCTCACGATCGGCGGCCTGACCATCCTGCTGGCCGGGGTGCCGGGGGTCTTCGTCGGCATCCTCGCCGCGGCGGCACCGCCCCGCCTCGCGGGACTCCTGATGCGTGCCCTCGACGTCCTGATGTCCTTCCCGTCGCTCCTCCTCGCGGTCGCGGTCGGCGCCGCGCTGGGCACGGGGGGGCGGAGCATCGTCATCGCGCTCGCGGTGGTCTACTTTCCGCGGATCGCGCGGATGACCCGCGGCATCGCGCTGTCCGTGATGACGCAGGAGTACGTCACCGCCTCGCGCGCGCTCGGCACGTCGATCCAGCGACTCCTCCTCCGGACCGTGGTGCCGAACTGTCTCTCGGTCGTAGTCGTGCAGTGCAGCCTCTACTTCGCCGAGGTGCTGCTGGCCGAGGCAGCGCTCTCCTTCCTCGGGCTCGGCGAGGCGCCGCCCCGACCGACGTGGGGCAACATGCTTTACGAGGCGCAGAAGAACATGCGGAACGCCCCCTGGCTGGCGATCTTCCCGGGGGCGGCGATCGCGGTGTCGGTGTTCGGGCTGAACCTCTTCGGTGACGCGGTCCGGGACGCGATGGACCCGCGCCTCAGAACCTGACCGCGCGGGCGAGCGGCACGCGAACACCGGGGCGGCTCCAGGCGAGCCGCACCGACGTCGGGCTGCTCCTGGTCGGGGTCGGGGGCTCGGGCTGCCCGAGTCTCGCGACAGCGGGTAGGCGGCGCTAGGGCCGGATGGTCCGCTCGGCCGAGCGCAGGGTGTCGCTCACCTGCGTCTTGCCGTGGTCGAGCATCTCCTCGGCCCTGCGAATGGGCGCGGAAGCGCGATCGAACGCACGCTCGGCCGTCTCCTCGACCGCGTGGAGTCGGTCGGCGGCGCCCACGCGTGCCAGCCGGGTCTGCTCATCGAGGTAGGCCTGGATGTCGTCCCGGAAGAACCACACGATCAAACCACCCGTCAACAAGCCCGCGAAAAAACCTCTCACCATCGTCCCCCCTCCTGAGCGTTCGAGACCACTGGCCCGGCGCCGATCACGGTAGCACAAGCGCGCCCGCGAGGGGAGCCGGGGCGCGGCGTGCGAGCCGGTCAGCCGGGCCCCGCAGGTCGCGGGGTGAGCGCGCCCTCGGGAGCGGCGCGCCGGGCTCGCGCCCGCGCGCGGCACACCGCGTCGACGATCCGGATGGCGAAGAGGAGCGCCAGCCAGACGGCGTAGTAGTACGGCCCCCGCACGCCAACCTTCGCGAGCCAGAAGTAGTGGAGCATTCCCAGGATCGCGATCAGGTAGACGAGCCGGTGGAGCCGACGCCAGGCGACCGCGCCGAGCCGCCGGACCATCCCGGCGGTCGAGGTCGCCGCCAAGGGCACCAGGAGGACGAGCGCCGTGAAGCCCACGGTGATGTACGGGCGCTTCAGGACGTCCGCCACCATCGAGGGCCAGTCGAAAAAGAAGTCGATGACGATCCACACGCTGAAGTGGAGCGTCGCGTAGCTGAAGGCAAAGAGCCCGAGGAGGCGCCGGAGCGTCACGGGCCACGAGAGGCCGAACAGGATGCGGAGGGGAGTCATCGTGAGGCTCAGGAGCAGGATCCGAAGGGTCCAGTCGCCGAGCGTCCTCGTGGCGACGTTGATGGGGTTCGTGACGAGCGGGTCCGTCCAGAGCTGCCACCCGAGCGCGGCCAGCGGGCTGAGGCACCCCGCCCACACGAGGACCTTCAGCCCGATCCGTCGCCGGCGGGTCACGTCGCGCGCGGCCCCGACGCGGCTACGGCCGCCCCTGGTCGGGGCGAGCGCGGCGGTCCGGATCCGGGGGCGAGCGCCGCCAGAGGCCCTGCGACGGCACGCGGAGCGCCCGGTTGAACTTGCTGGACGCGTTCTCCCACGCGATCACCGCCGTCAGCTCCACGAGGGCGTCGTCGTCGTAGAAGCGGCGGAGCCGGTCGAAGAGCTCGTCCCCGACCTCGCGATCGCTGAGCGTCATGGCGTCGGCGTACTCGAGCGCCACGCGCTCCGCGGCGCCGTAGAGCGGGCTGGTCGCATACTCCGGCAGCGCCAGGATCTTCTCCTCCGGCACCCCGAGCGCGCTGCCCACGGCAGCATTGATGTCCTGTCAGAACTCGCAGCGGTTCAAGGATGCCACGCGCCGGTTGATGAGGGCCTTGAGCTTCTCGTCGATCAGCCCCGAGGCGTCGATGCCCGTCCACATCCCGCGCGCGCCGCGGAAGATCGACGGCCGGCGCGCGTACACCAGGTGGTTCAGGAGAGGGGCGCCCCAGTGCCTGGCCTGAGCGGCCAGGATCTTCTCGACGTAGTCGTCCCCTGATTCGGCCGGCCGGACGCCTTCGATCCGGGCCACCGCCCTGCCCTCCTCGCCTACCTACTGGAGTCCTTGAAGAACCAAAGCCGTTGCGAATGAGTCAAGTCTTGTCTGGACAGGTCTCGGGGCGTGGCCGAGGACCGAGCAGATCAAGGACGCAGGGAGGCGCCGGCCCGAGGCGTACTCCTGTACTTCTCGACGGCCTTCGGCCCGTGGGAGGGCCGGCGACGACCGAGGACCCCCGGAGGTCGCCACGGATCGAGCACCGCAGGTGCGAGACGTGCCGACCGAGATGATCGATGCGACGGTCATCGGCCGTGCCGCTAGTACTGCTTCTTGAGATCCATCCCGGTGTAGAGCGACGCGACCTGGTCGTAGCCGTTGAACATCAGGGTCTTCCGGCGCCGGAACTCGCCGATCCGCCGCTCGGTCGCCTGGCTCCAGCGGGGATGGTCCACGTTCGGGTTGACGTTCGAGTAGAACCCGTACTCGTTCGACGCCGCCTTGTTCCAGCTGGTCTTCGGCTCGTCGGCGACGAGCCGGATTCGCACGAGGGACTTGGCGCTCTTGAACCCGTACTTCCAGGGCACCACGACGCGGACGGGGGCGCCGTTCTGGTTGGGAAGCACGTGCCCGTACATCCCCACCGTCAAGAGCGTCAGCGGGTGCGTCGCCTCGTCGAGCCGGAGCCCCTCCACATACGGCCAGTCGAGCGAGGAGCCGAAGAAGCTCGGCTTCGTGCCCGGCATCTGCTCGGGATCGACCAGGGTCTGGAGCTCCACGTACTTGGCGGCGCCGGTGGGCTCGACCCGCTTGAGAAGCGCCGAGAGAGGGTACCCGATCCACGGGATGACCATCGACCAGCCCTCGACGCAGCGAAGGGCGTAGACGCGCTCCTCCAGGGGGGCCAGCCGCAGGATCTCGTCGATGTCAAAGGTCTTCGGCTTCTGGCAGAGCCCCCCCACCTCCACCGTCCAGGGCCGGGGGCGGAGCGTGTGGGCGTTCAGGGCCGGGTCGGACTTGTCGGTCCCGAACTCGTAGAAGTTGTTGTACGTCGTGGCGCTGTCCCAGGGCGTGGGCGGGTCGGCCACGCTCACCGCCTGGTTTCGCGTCGCGGCCAGGGGCTGGCCCTTCACGGCCGGCTTGAGGGCGGCTTCCGTCGGCGCGCCCGAGCCCCCCACCGTGGCCGCCGCGGCAGCGGCCGCGCCGACCATGAAGGCTCGCCGGTTCAGGTACACCCCCCGCGGCGTGATCTCCGACGGGCGCGGATCGTGTGATCCCGGAATGCGGATCAGCATGGCTCCTCCTAGACTACGCCTCCCGCCCGCAGGCGGTGGTACTCGGCCCGCTCGAGTCCGAGCCGGCCGAGATAGATCTCTTCGTTGTCCGCTCCCACCTCGCGCACGCCGGCGTGCCGGATCGCCCCCGGCGTTCCCGTGAGGCGCGGCACGACCCCGGCCATGTGGACCGTCCCCAGGCCCGGCTCCGGCACCGCCACGATGTTCTCGCGGGCCTTCAACTGCGGGTCCGCGAAGAGGTCCCGGACCGAGTTCACGAGCGCGCACGGCACCTCGGCGGCATCGAGGGTCGCCAGCGCATCGGCGGCATCCCGGGCGCCCACCCACGCCTGGACGAGCCCGTCCAGCTCGGCGCGCCCCGCGAGCCGGTCCCGCACCCCCGGAAACCGCGCGACCAGGTCTGGTGTTCCCATGGCCCGGGCCAGTCGGGCGAACATGCGGTCGTTGGTGCAGGCGACCGCCACCCAGCGGCCGTCCCGGCTCTCGTAGTGGTTGTGGGGCGCTGCGCTCTCGGCGGCCGAGCCGATGCGCTCCCGGACGTACCCGAGCGCCCCGAACACGGGGATCGCGTCGTCCAGTATCCGCACGATGGGCTCGTAGAGACCGAGATCCACCACCTGCCCCTCGCCCGTCCGCTCCCGCGCTCTCAGCGCGATCATCGCGCCGAGAGCCCCCATGACCCCCGCCAGGTAGTCCGGCACCGTCGGCGTCCCGGGGGTCACCGGAGGCCGGTCCGGATAGCCCGACAGATATGAGATGCCCCCGACCGCCGCCGCGATGCGCCCGAACCCCGGCCGCTCGCGGTACGGCCCCGTCTGGCCGAACGCCGAGATCCGGACCATCACGAGCCCAGGATTCTCGGCCCGCAGAGCCTCGTAGCCGAGCCCCCAGCGCTCGAGGGTCCCCGGCCGGAAGTTCTCCGCGACCACGTCGACCCCCCGGCACAGCCGGCGGACCAGCGCCTGCCCGCCAGCATCCCGGAGGTTGCAGGTGATCGACTTCTTGTTGCGGGCGTCGGAGAGCCACCAGAGGGACACGCCGTCGGCCTGGCGCCCGAGGCGTCTCAGGTCGTCCCCCACGCCGGGCTGCTCGACCTTGATGACCTCGGCCCCGAACTCGCCGAGGAGCGTGGCGCACATTGGCGCCGCGATGAACGTGGCGAGGTCCAGGACGACGAGGCCGTCGAGCGCGCCCACGTTCGCTACCTCGCGAAGCTACTGCGGCGCGCAGCGGCCAGGTAGTAAGGGCGGGCACCCTCACCACGTCGCCTGGACGCGACCCCTGGATCGAACGGGACGGCCCGGCGCGTCAACGAAGGGCCTCGAGAACCTCGGCGACGACCTCGAAGCGGCCGAAGGACGGCATGAGATAGGCGCCGGCATACCGCCGGCGCACCTCCGCGAGGATCGCCTGGGCCGTCTCGACGCCGACCCGGAGCGCGTGGTCCCCGGCGTCGCGAAGCCGCGCCCGGACGGCATCCGGAACCGTGATGCCCGGCACCTCGTTGTGCAGGAACTCGGCGTGGCGGAACGAATGGAGCGGCAGGATGCCGACGACCAGGGGTACCGGGACGCGGCCCAGCCGCGCGAGGAACGCCTCGAGCCGCTCGAGGTCGTAGACCGGCTGCGTCTGGGCCCACATGGCGCCGGCGGCCACCTTGGCGTGGAGCCTGTCGATCTCCCGGGCCGGGTCGGCCGCGCCGGGGTCCACCGCGACCCCGAGGCCGAAGGCGGTGGGCTCGCCGATCGAGTTGCCCGCCGCGTCCACGCCTCGGTTCATGCCCGCGACGATCCGCGCGAGGCCGATCGCGTCGACGTCGAAGACGGCCGTGGCGTTGACGTAGTCGCCGGCGCGCGGAGGATCCCCGGTCATCGCGAGGATGTTCCGGACCCCGAGCGCGTGGGCGCCGAGGAGGTCTCCCTGGATGCCCATGAGGTTCCGGTCGCGGCAAGTGAAGTGCATGCTGATGTCCAGGCCCGTCGCCTCGCGAACGAGGAGCGCGGTGGGCAAGACCGCCATCCGGACGCGCCCGAGCGAGCCGTCGTTGATGTCGACGACATCGACACCCCGCTCCGCGAGGAGCTTCGCTCCCTGGACGAGCTTCTCGATGTTGTGGCCCCGCGGAGGATCGAGCTCCACCGTGACCAGGAACTCGCCGGCGTGGAGCCGCGAGAGAAGCCGCGAGGGCTCCGCGGCCACCCCGAGCGCCGGGGTCTCCTCCCGCTCCAGAGCGACAGGCGCGGCAACCGACACGGCGCGCCGCGATGCGCCCGTCCCGCGAGCGTGGCGGTCCACCACCTCGCGCATCGCGCGGATGTGGGCCGGGGTGGTGCCGCAGCAGCCGCCGACGATCCGCGCCCCGGCGGCGAGCATGCGGGAGGCGTAGTCGGCCATGTACGCCGGCGACGAGAGGTAGATCAGCCGCTCGCCGTGCCGGCTCGGGAGTCCGGCGTTCGGCCTGATCGACACCCAGGCCTCGGGCGCCGCCTCGTGAAGGAGGAGCCCCACGTCGTAGAGGACGCTCGAGCCCACGCCACAGTTGGCCCCGATGACCTGGACCGGCAGCGAGGCCAGTTCGCGTGCCACCTCGGCCGGGGCCTGGCCCCGGAACGTGACACGCTCGTCGTTGAACGCCATCTGGGCCACCAGGGGAAGATCGGCCGAGACGGCGCGGATGGCCGCCACGGCGAGCCGGAGCTCGCGAACGTCCGAGAAGGTCTCGGCGACGAATCCATCCACCCCGCCCTCGAGCAGCGCCTCCGCCTGCTCGCGGAAGGCGGCGACCGCCTCCGCCTCACCGAGCGTTCCCAGCGGCAGGAGGTACTTGCCGAGCGGCCCGATGGAGCCGAGGACGAGCACGTCCCGGCCCATCGTCTCGCGGACGTCCCGCGCGAGCCGCGCGCCCGCCCGGTTGATGTCGCGGACCCGCCCCTCGAGCCCGTGCATGGCGAGCTTGAAGCGGTTGGCGCCGAACGTGTTGGTCTCGAGCAGATCGGCGCCCGCGGCCACGTACTCCAGGTGGATCGACTGGACGGTCTTCGGGTCGTGGAGGTTCAGGACGTCGAAGCACGCATCGAGCGGGACGCCGCGGGCGTACAGCAGGGTGCCCATGGCGCCGTCGGCGAGGAGCGGCCCTTCCTGGAGCCGCCGGCCGAGCGCCCCGGAACCCGTCTCGCTAGGCATGGCCCCTCGGCTCCGGGGCCCGCGGGCTAGACATCCCCCTCCCGGCGCTCACCGACGCCGGCGGGCAAGCCCTGGGGTGAGCCGCCCGCCGCCGGAGCTTCCGCCGGGCGGGCGTTCCGCTCCCGCTCGCGGAGGTGGCGCACGATCCGGCCGACCACCGCGTCGACGGTCATGCGGGTGGTGTCGAGCGCCAGGTGGGCGCGACGGTAGAACTCCTGACGCGCCCGGTAGAGCGCTGCCGAGTCCTCGGCCGATCGGCCCGCGAGCATCGGCCGCCCGCCGACCCGGTTGGCCCGGGCGTAGGCCGCCTCGAAGTCGGCGGCGAGCCACACGACCGTTCCCAGCTGCAGCAGCCGGTCCATGACTCCCGGCTCGCAGGGAAAGCCGCCTCCCGTCGCGACCACGTGGCCGCGCTTGTCGGTCAGCGCCTCCAGGACCTCCGCCTCGAGCTGCCGGAAGTAGAGCTCACCGCGGTCCGCGAAGATCTCGGGGATGGGGCGGCCCTCGCGGGCGGTGATCATCGCATCGGTCTCCACGAAGCAGCGGCCTACGCGCCGGGCGAGCAGGCGGCCGACGGTGGACTTCCCGGCTCCCATGAAGCCCACGAGGATGACGTTTCGCGGCACCGCCGGCATGGCTGGCGTCGCTGGCGTCGCTGGCATGGCTGCCATGGCTGGATGATAGCACCGCGTTGCAGGGTCAGACTTTGACTTCCCGACACTTGCGCGCCGACGAGTACCCGCGGAAACGCTGGGGAATCAAGGTCTGACCCAACGCATGCTAAGATCGCGCCACGCAAGAGAAGGGTCCGCCTGCCGCCAAGCCCAAGCCGCGTGCGAAGAGCGCGCTCCGGCGCCTCGTGCGACCGGCCCTGGTCTGCCTGGCGATCATCCTCGGGCTCCTCTGCCTCTTCGCCCCTCCCACTCTCGTCGAGCAGATCGAGCTGCGCGTTCTGGACTGGCACGCCCGTATCCGCGGGCCCCTCCCGCCGCCGGCGAACGTCACGATCGTCGCCATCGACGAGCCCAGTCTCGAGCAGATCGGTCGGTGGCCGTGGCCCCGCACTCGCACGGCCGAGATCGTCGCGCGGCTCGCCACGGAGGGCGCGCGAGTCATCGCGCTGGATCTCCTCCTGAACGAGCCCGACGAGAACAGCCGGCTCGTCCTCGCCCGCAGCCTGGCCGAGCGCTATCGGG
>JBGQGN010000008.1:0-20604 GCA_041497395.1 Methylomirabilia bacterium | reverse complement strand
TGACGCACGATCTCATCCGGAAGATCAACACGACGTTCGTCACGCCCTTCGACCGGGAGGACGTGTACGCGCTGGCCTCGCGGCTCGACGACGTGCTGGACCTCATCGAGGCCGCCGCGGACCGGCTGGTCCTCTACCGCATCAAGGAGCCGACCTCGGGCGCCCGCGCCTTCGCGGACGTGATCGTGAAGACGGCGGACTCGGTCCGGGCGGCCGTGGAGTGCCTCCGGACGTCGAGCAAGGTCTACCACAAGCACTGTGTCGAGGTGAACCGACTCGAGAACGAGGCGGACCGGCTCCTGAAGGAGCTCATCGCCGCCCTGTTCGCGGACGTGACCGACCCGATCGAGGTGATCAAGTGGAAGGAGATCTACGAGACCCTCGAGGAGGTCACCGACCGGTGTGAGGACGTCGTGAACGTGATCGAGGGCATCATGCTGAAGATGGGCTAGGCCCGCCGGCATGGAGCCCCTCGCCCTCGTCGTCTTCATCGTCGCCGTCGCGCTGCTCTTCGACTTCATCAATGGCTTCCACGATGCGGCCAACTCGATTGCGACCGTTGTGTCCACCCGGGTGCTCAGCCCCACGCAGGCCGTGGTCTGGGCCGCGTTCTTCAACTTCGTCGCGGCGTTCGGGTTCGGGGTGGGCGTGGCGCGGACGATCGGGAAGGGCATCGTCCGGCCGGAGAGCGTGGACGCGCTCGTGATCCTGGCCGCGCTGATCGGCGCGATCGCCTGGAACCTGATCACCTGGTACGGCGGGATCCCGTCCAGCTCCTCCCATGCGCTCATCGGTGGGCTGGCCGGCGCGGCGGTCGCCCGGGCCGGCGTGGGCAGCCTCGTCCCCGCCGGCTTGGCCAAGGTCGCCCTCTTCATCGTCCTCTCGCCGCTCCTCGGTCTCGCGCTCGCCTTCGGGCTGATGGTCGCCGTGCTCTGGATCTTTCGCCGCGCCTCCCCCGGCCGGGTCGACCGGCTCTTCCGGCGGCTCCAGCTCGTGTCGGCCGCCTTCTACAGCCTGGGGCATGGCACCAACGACGCGCAGAAGACCATGGGGATCATCGCGGGGCTCCTGTTCGCCACCGGCCACCTCGGGTCGGAGTTCTACGTCCCCGTGTGGGTCATCCTCTCGGCACACGCGGCGATCGGGCTGGGGACGCTCGCGGGTGGCTGGCGGATCGTCAAGACCATGGGCATGGGGATCACGCGGCTGCGACCGGTCGGCGGCTTCTGCGCAGAGACCGCCGGGTCGCTGATGCTCATCGGCACCGCGGTGGCCGGGATCCCGGTCAGCACGACCCACACGATCACCGGGGCCATCGTGGGTGTGGGAGCCACGACCCGCCTCTCTGCGGTGCGCTGGGGCATCGCCGGGCGGATCGTCTGGGCGTGGGTCCTGACGATCCCGGCGGCGGCGCTCATCGCCGGGGTGAGCTCGGCGCTCCTCGGCTGGTTGAGGTAGGCCCGTGGGACGGCGCCGGCGACCCACCTCGCTCTGGCGCCGTGCCGGCCAGCGTGCCGTCGCGGCGCTGGTCGGCCTGGTCGGCGGGCTCGTGGGTCGCCTGCCTCTCGGGATGGCGCAAGGTCTCGGAGCCGGCCTCGGTCGGGTCGCGTACTGGATCTTGCCGGGCCGGCGCCGCGTCGCGCTGGACAACATCACGCTCGTGTACGGCGACACCCTGTCCCCGGGGGCCCGGGCGACGCTCGCGCGCCAGTGCTTCGAGCACCTCGGAATCACGGCCATGGAGTGCTGCCGGCTCTTCTTCGGTCCCACGGAGCGCCTACTTGGCCGGGTGCGCGGCCGCGGGATGGAGTACATCGGGCAGGCCATGGCCCACGGGCGGGGCATCTTCTTCCTGACCGGCCACTTCGGCAACTGGGAGCTCCTGGCCGCCACGCACGGGCTGGCGGGCTTCGGCCTGAGCGTCGTCGTGCGGCCTCTCGACAACCCGTACCTCGAAGCCCTGATCGCGCGGGCCCGCGCGCGGAGCGGCCTCCGCGCCATCTCCAAGCGCGATGCGGTGCAGGGCGTCCGCGCGGCCCTCGGTCGCGGGGAGTGCATCGGCATCCTGCTCGACCAGGATGCCGGCCGGGATGGCGTGTTCGTGCCCTTTCTCGGTCATCCGGCCTCGACGTCCCGGGCCCTGGCGGTGCTCGCCATCAAGACCCGGGCGCCGGTCGTGCCGGCGTTCATCCACCGGCTCCCCGACGGCGGCCACGAGCTCGTCCTCGATCCCGAGATTCCGCTGGCCATCACGGGCGACCTCGATCACGATATCGAGGTGAACACGGCGCGCTTCACGGAGGCCATCGAGCGCCACGTCCTGGCCCACCCTGAGCAGTGGTTCTGGGTTCACCGGCGCTGGAAGAGCCGGCCCGCGTGAGCCGCCGACCAACGACGGACGCTCTGGCGCTCGGGGCGGTGCTCTTCGCGCTCGGGATAGCCGGGGCACCCGGGGGAGCCGGGGCCGTCGGCGAGGATCCGGCCGCCGAGGTGACCGAGGCGCTCCGAAGCCTCGGCCCGCCGGGGCTGGTGTGGGGCCGCCTCGCCGTCGAAGAGGAATCCCCCGTGGGGGCCTGGACGCCGCTCAGCGGGATCGAGGTCACGCTCTACCCGGCCACGCCCGCCCTCATCACGGAGCTCGAGCGGATCCGGCAGAGCGCGCGGACTTCGGCTACCCAGTACGAGTCTGCGGTGGTGCGGGTCCAGACGGCGCTCGCCGCCCACCAGGGCCGGATCGACCGCCAGACGGCGCCTCCGCTCTCGCCGGGGCAAGGACTGGTCGCCGAGCCGCCCCTCGTGGCGGCTCCGCGGATCGCCAAGCCCGCCAAGCCAGCCGTTCCCCCTGAGTCTGGCTTCCTCCGCCCGGGAGGCGTCACGGAGCGTCCCGCGGGGACGGCCGTGCCGAGCGGTGCCTCCGAGGAGCGCGAGGAGACCCCGCACCCGTGGCGCGAGAAGACGGACCCGGCCGGGCTCTTCGCTTTCGCCGTGGTGCCGTCGGGCGACTGGCTGGTTGTCGCGATCCGCGTCGCGCCGTACGCGGCGGAGAAGCTCCGGGCCGCGCCGAGATCCCGCCAGACCAGCCGCACCCAGCACTTCCTCCCGCGGGCGGCGGGTCCCGTAAAGGAGGCGGAGCTCTGGGTGACCCGTGTCCGGGTGGTGGCGGGCGAGCGGGTGGGCCTGAACCTGACCGACCGCGCCCGGTGGCTCGTGGGCCCGCTCCGCTAGATCTCCCCGTCGGCCGGTTGAGGGCGTTTCGACTTGTTCGCCTTTAGCTGCGGCCACTTATGAATCGAGCGGTTCGCGTTTTCGGGTTGACACCAGCCCGGAGGGCGTGCTAAAAAGGCGCGACTCTAGTCCCGCCGTTCTCCGTCTCGACTACATGAGGGTGCGACAGTGGTGGTGGAGCAGGTCGTGGCTTATCGGGGTGGCCCTGGCCACCGCGATAGCGGGAACCTGTGCGCCTGGGGCGCTCGCCCAGGCAGCCCCGGAGGGGGCCGGCCCCGATAGGTACCGGCTCGCCGCGGTCCCCGAGCCCCCGGCCCCGCCGCGGCCCCCAACCCAGTCGCCAGCCGAGCCGCCCCGGGTTCTGGAGGAGGCGGCGGAAGAGGAGTTGGCGGAGCCCGAGCCGGATGGTGGGCTCGGTGCGCAAATTCGCCCCGCCTTCCCGGTTCTAGCCGCCCCCGACGAGCGCTCGAACGGTCCCTGGGCCGACACGACGGTCCGGGTGCCGCCCGGCCTATCGGTGCCCACCTATCCCGTGGTGGTCAATGCCCCGGTGGAAGCGCTGATCGACCACTTCGTCGCCAAGGACCGCGAGCGGTTCGGCATGTGGATCTCACGGTCGGGCCGGTACCTGCCCATGATCCAGCGAATCTTCCGGGAGCGCGGGCTGCCCGAGGAGCTCGCGTACACGGCGATGATCGAGTCCGGATTCTCGCCCCGGGCGGTCTCACGGGTCGGCGCCAAGGGGATGTGGCAGTTCATGGAGGCCACGGGGCGGCGCTACGGTCTCGTCATCGACCGCTGGCTGGACGAGCGTCTCGACCCGGTGAAGTCCACGATGGCGGCGGCCGAGTACCTCGGTGATCTCTACGGCCTGTTCGGCCACTGGTTCCTGGCCCAGGCGGGATACAACGCGGGCGAGGCCCGCGTGGGGCGGGCGATCCAGCGTGCGCGGACGAGCGACTTCTGGGCCCTGACCCAGACGCGGCATCTGCCTGACGAGACCAAGCTCTTCGTCCCGCAGATTCTCGCCGCGGCGGTGATCACGCGCGCTCCCACGCGCTATGGCTTCGACGTCACGCTCGAGCCCCCGCTCGCGTACGATGAGGTCACCACCCGGCGCGCGCTCGACTTCGACACGATCGCGGGGCTCGCGGGTGTCTCCGTCGAGCAGATCCGCGACCTGAACCCGGCCCTGCTCGCCCGGATCACGCCGCCCTTCGGAAGCTACACGCTCCGGTTGCCGCCCGGCGCCGGCCCCCGATTCGACGCCGCGCTCCAGGCCGCGCCGCCGTCCAGTCTTCCCACGTGGAGCGTGCACCGGATCGGGCGCAACCAGTCGCTTGCCGAGATCGCGCGGCTGTATCGGGTGACGACCCAGCGCTTGAGCGACCTCAACCATCTGCCCGGGGGCCGGCTACGAGGGATCCGGGAGCTGGTCGTGCCGGCGGTTGCTGGGCCGAGCGCCGTCGCCGTTGCCGCCGCCGCGCCGTCGGCCGGCGCCCCCCGCGAAGTCGTCGTCCGAAGGGGGGACACGCTCTCGGCCATCGCGGCTCGCCATCGAGTCACGCCGCAGGCCCTGGCCCGGCTGAACGGGATGGACCTCGATGATCCGCTGGCTGTCGGCGCACGGCTCCGGCTGACCTCGCCCTAGGCGCCGTTCCCTCAGCGCTCTCGCCGGTCCCGACCCCATGGCTTTCCCAGGGGGGTGGTCTGTCGCACAATGACTTGCCACGGACGCTGGACCGGGATGCCGGCGCTCGGCCGCTCCGACACTTCGCCACGCGAGGAGGGCCAGCCATGACACGCGACGATCGACGCGGGCCAACCAAACCACGGGATGTCACCCGGCGCATCTGGCTCAGCGGTGCGGTCGCGGCGACCGGCGCCGCGGTGGCGGCCAGCGGACTCCCGGGCATCCTCGCCCACGCCCAGGCACCGGCCGCGTCTCGGGGGACCCGGCTCCACCTCCTCCAGTGGTCGCACTTCGTCCAGGCGGCGGACGTCCTCTTCGACCAGCAGGCGGCCGAGTTCGGAAAGCAGGCGGGCGTGCAGGTCCAGGTCGAGCGGATCAACCAGAACGACATTCAAGCCCGCGTCACGGCGGCCGTCCAGGCCCAGACGGGGGCCGACATCATCATCATCGCGAACAACCACGCCCTCCTCTACGAGACCGCCTTGGCCGACGTGTCCGACGTGGCCGAGGAGATCGGGCGGCGGCAGGGCGGCTGGTACGACTACGCCAAGGTCAACACGGTCGCGGGTGGGCGCTGGATCGGCGTGCCGCAGTTCATCATCGCGTGGGCGATCACGTACCGCGAGGACTGGTTCAAGGAGCACGGTCTGACATACCCCGCCACGTGGGACGAGTTCCGGGCCGCGGGGCGGGTCCTGAAGGGGAAGGGCAGGCCCTTCGGCCAGGCCTTCGGCCATAGCATCAACGACCCGAACAACTGGTGCTATCCCCTCGTGTGGATGTGGGGCGGGATGGAGGTCGACAAGGACGGGAAGACCGTCATCCTCGACGGGAAGGCCGTCGTCGAGGCGATCAAGTTCAACAACGTCCTCTGGAAAGAGGTCTTCGACGAGGGCGGCCTCGGCTGGGACGACTCGAACAACAACCGCGCGTTCCTCGCGTCCGACATCTCGCTGACGGGCAACGCGCCCAGCATCTACGTGGCCGCCCGAAAGCAGGCCCCCGACGTCTATCGGGGCACCAGCCACGGCCACTTTCCCCCGGGCCCGGCGGGTCGCTTCTACTGGCTGCCGGCCTGGAACAGCTGCGTGATGAAGTACTCGAAGAACCAGCCCCTCGCCAAGGACTTCATCCGCTTCTACATGGATCGCGCCCAGTACGACAAGTACTTCGAGACGATGGACACCTTCGGTATCCCGGGGACGAAGGTCTACTTCGACCACCCGCTCTGGACGAAGGATCCGAAGACGACCGTCTTCCGCGAAACGCTCCAGTCGGCGCGGCAGGTGGGGTACGCGGGGCCGGCGGGCCGCAAGGCGACCGAGGCCCTGTCGAAGTTCATCCTCGTCGACATGTTCGCGCGGAGCCTCCAGGGCGCGACCCCGGAGGACGCGGTCAAGTGGGCGGCGGCGGAGCTACGCAAGGTCTACGGCGCCTGACGCCGGCGCGCGCTCCGGACCCGTGGAGGTCGAGGTCCACCTCTTCGCGAATCTGGCCGACTACGGGCCGCCCGGCGCCCGCGGGGGCGCGGCTCGCGTCGAGCTGCCGGAGGGCGCGACCGTCCGCGACCTCCTCCGCTGGCTCCGGATTCCCGACGAGGTCCCGCGGCTGCTCCTCGTGAACGGTCACGACGTCGAATCCACGGCGCGGCTCGGTCCCGGCGACGTCGTGGACGTCCTCCCGCCCCTCGTCGGCGGCTAGTCGGGCGGTGTGGGGCGCTGCCCCTCGCGGTCAGCTCTGCGCGAAGCGGGCGATGCGTGCCCCGGCGAGGCGAATGAAGTCCGCGCAGCGCATCGTGATCGACACGGCCCGGCTTCCCGCGTTGAATGCGATCTCGGTGCCTCGCGTGAGCTCCTCGTCGACCAGCACCTCGAGGCCGAAGAGGTTGCCGAAGGGTGGGACGGCCCCGGGGGCGCATCCGGTGAGCGTCAGGAGCTCGTCGGGCGTGACGAACCGGAGGCGCCGGGTGCCGAGCAACGCGCGGAGCCGCGCGTTGTCGATCCGCCGGTCGGCGGGCAGAACGATGTGCACCGGCCGGTCGTCGGCGCGGACGACGAGCGCTTTGGCGCCCGCCTCGAGCGGTGTCCCGCGAACGGCCGCTGCCTCGGCGCTGGTCCGGACCGGCGCATGCTCGAGGACCCGGAACGGCACGCCGGCCGCCGCGAGCCACGCGGTGAGCCGCGCGGTGACCGCCGGCTGCGGAGGCGGCTGGGGCTCCACGGGGTGAGTATAGGCGCCTCCGGGGAGCCGGGCCCCGTGCCCCGGGGGACTCGGGGTGAGGCTGGGCCCCGTGCCCCGGCGCCGTCCGCGGTGATACACTCGATTGACTCGATTTCCCGGATCGGAAGCGCATAGGATCCCGGTGGGCCTCCCGGACTTCAAATCCGGTGTCGGGTTCTAGACAAGCTCGAGGTGGGTTCGACTCCCACGCGCTTCCGCCATGGCCGGGCGGGTTGGGAGCGCGGGCGTCGCAGGTCGCGGAGGGCGCGGGGAAGATGGCCAAAGCGCGCAAGGGACAGCCGAAGCGAGGCGGGGGGCGGCCGGCCGGCCCGGCGCCGGCGTCGCGCTTCGCGCTGACGCGACGCCAGCGACGGCGGCTCGGGTGGGCGGGGGCGGCCGTCGCGATCCTGGTCGTCGTTGGCATGGGCGGCTGGCTGTACGCGCGCGCGCGCGGGCCGATTCCGGGGGAGTTCGTTCCGAGCCTCGGCAACGACCACATCCCGACGTCCGAGACCCCGCACGTCGCCTACAATTCGGACCCCCCGACGTCGGGGCCGCATCTGCCGTACGTCGCCCCCTGGGGCGTCCACGCGCGGCCGATCGTCAAGGAGCTCCAGGTGCACAACCTCGAGGACGGCGGCGTGGTGGTGAGCTACAAGCCCCAGTGCGCGGAGCAGGTCCAGGCCGGGCTCCGCGCGATCGTGGATCGCTATCCGGACCGCGTGGTCCTGTCCCCCTACCCCACGCTCGATCGCTGCATCGCGCTGACGGCGTGGACGCGCATCGACAAGATGGACGAGCTGGACGAGCGCCGGGTGGTGCGCTTCATCGAGGCGTACCGCGGCATCGACCACCACCCGCGCTGACGAGATGAGACGACTCGGCGGCCCGCGCACGCTCGTCGGGGCGATGGCGCTCCTGGCGCTCGCGGGCTGTAGCCGCGCCTACGTGGCCCCGGTCCTGCCGACCGCGTACACGGAGCAGATCGAGGCGCCCTACGACGCCGTGTGGCGGGCGCTCGTCCGGGCGCTCGCGCGCGAGAACGTGCAGATCCGGACCATCGCGCGGGATTCGGGCGTGATCGCCTCCGAGGCGGTGCCGACGACCATCGGCCTCTACGCGGATTGCGGGCGCTTCGGGGACGAGCGCGTCGAGGGCGACGCCCAGGTCGCGTTCACGATCTTCGTGGAGGCGGTGTCGGCCACCCAGACAGCGGTCCAGGTGAACACGCGGATGCGCGCGGACACGTACACCCGGGGCAGCGGGCCCCCCAGGCCCCGGTCGGGGCTGCCGTGTGCCTCGACCGGCCGCTGGGAGGCGAACCTGCTCGATACCGTGCGGACGCTGCTCCGGCCCTGATATGGCTGGCCCGCGCTCCGCGCCCCGGCGTCCGGCGGCCGGCGCGTCGCCGGGCGCCGGCGGGCCGGGCGGGCTCGCAGCCCGCCGCCGGGGCCGCCTCCGCGCGCTCCCTTCGGTCGACGAGGTGGTCCGGGCGCTCGACGGCCGGCCGGCGGCGTCACGCGCCCGCGTGGTCGACGCTGTGCGGACGGTTCTCGCGGAGCGGCGCCGGGCGGTGCTGGCCGCGGCGTCGCCGGCCGCGCTCGACGCGCTCACTCTCGAGACCCCGGCGCTCCTGCCGCGGGTGCGCGCCGCGCTCGACGCGGCCGGGGCCTGGGGGCTCGATCGCGTGATCAACGCGACCGGCGTGGTGCTGCACACGAACCTCGGCCGGGCGCCCCTCGGCCGGGCGGCGCTGGCGCGGCTCGCACTCGTCGCGGCTCGGTACTCGAACCTCGAGCTGGACGTTCGCACGAAGGCGCGGGGCTCGCGCTACGATCACGTGGACGGTCTCCTCTGCCGCCTCTCCGGGGCCGAGGCCTCGCTCGTGGTCAACAACAACGCGGCGGCCGTCTTGCTCGCGCTCGAGTCGCTCGCGCGCGGGCGCGAGGTCGTGGTGTCGCGGGGCGAGCTGATCGAGATCGGCGGCGCCTTCCGGATCCCGGACATCATGGCCCGATCGGGGGCACGCCTGGTCGAGGTCGGGACGACGAACCGGACGCGCCTCGCCGACTACGCGAGCGCGATCACGCCGGAGACCGCGCTCCTCCTCAAGGTGCATCCCTCGAACTACCGGGTGGTGGGCTTCACGGAGAGCGTCCTCACCGCGGAGCTCGCCGAGCTGGGCCGGGCGCGCGGCGTTCCAGTGCTCGAGGATCTCGGCTCCGGCTGCTTCCTCGACCTCCGGCCGTGGGGGCTTCCGCGCGAGCCGACGGTGCCGGAGACGGTCGCCGCCGGCGCCGACGTGGTCACCTTCTCGGGCGACAAGCTCCTCGGGGGCCCACAGGCCGGGATCGTCGTGGGCCGCCAGGCGCTCGTCGAGCGCTTGCGCCAGAACCCGCTCAACCGGGCGCTCCGAATCGACAAGCTCACCCTGGCGGCGCTCGAGGCGACGCTGCGGGCGTACGAGGATCCGACGACAGCGCCCCGCGAGATCCCGACCCTCCGCATGCTGAGCGAGTCGGCGGCCGTCGTCCGTCGCCGCGCGGTCCGCGTCCTCCACCGGGTGCCGGCGGCCGCCCGCACGGCGCTCGGCCTGGCGGTCGTGGCCGGCCGGTCCGAGGTGGGTGGCGGCGCGCTCCCCCTGGCCGAGCTCCCGACCGCCGCGCTCGTGCTCGGCACCTCCGGACACCCGGCCGCGGCGCTGGATGCGCGGCTCCGGGCGGGTCGCCTACCGGTCATCGGCCGCATCGCCGCCGACCGTTTGCTGCTGGACTGCCGGACCGTCATGGACGACGAGGTGCCGCTCCTCGCCGCCGCCCTGACGGCGCTCGTCTAGCCCGCCCCCCGTGCGCCACGTCGTCGCCGGCACCGCGGGGCACATCGACCACGGCAAGTCGAGCCTGGTCCTGGCGCTGACCGGGATCGATCCCGATCGCCTCAAGGAGGAGAAAGAGCGCGGCATCACCATCGACATCGGCTTCGCCCACCTCGATCTTGGGGACGGCCTGACGCTCGGCATCGTCGACGTCCCCGGGCACGAGCGGTTCGTGAAGAACATGCTGGCGGGCGTCGGCGGGATCGACCTCGTCATGCTGATCATCGCGGCGGACGAAGGGGTGATGCCGCAGACTCGGGAGCATCTCGCGATCTGCCAGCTGCTCCGCATCCAGAGCGGGCTCGTGGTGCTGACGAAGGCGGATCTGGCCGAGCCCGAGTGGCTGGAGCTGGTCCAGGAGGACGTCCGGGGCTTCCTGCGCAGGACGTTCCTGGGCGGCGCGCCGATCCTCCCCGTCTCGGCCAAGACGGGCGAGGGGCTGCCGGTGCTGCGCGAGGCGCTTGCCGCCCTCGCGCGGGCCGTCCCCCCGCGGGGTACCGATGCCACCTTCCGCCTGCCGATCGACCGTGTCTTCACGATCCGGGGGTTCGGTACGGTGGTGACCGGCACGGTGGCGGCCGGCCAGCTCACCCTGGACGAGCGGGTCGAGGTGTACCCCCACGGGCTCCAGGCCAAGGTGCGCGGCATCCAGACCCACGGACAGCCCGTCTCGGCGGCCGTTGCCGGCCAGCGCGCGGCCGTGAACCTCCAGGGAGTCGAGCGCGCGGCGATCACGCGCGGCGACGTGCTCTCGCTGCCGGGACTCCTCCAGCCCACCTACATGCTCGACGCGACGTGCGAGCTCCTGGGAGACGCCCCCGCCCCGCTCCGGACGCGCCAGCGCGTGCGGTTCCACATCGGCACGAGCGAGGTCATGGCGCGCGTGCACCCCGTGGCGGGGACCGCCATCGAGCCGGGACAGACCGGCTACGTCCAGCTGCGGCTCGAGGCGCCGGTGGTGGCGCTGCCCCGGGACCGCTACGTCATCCGGAGCTATTCCCCCATGGTGACGATCGGCGGCGGTGAGCTCCTCGACGTCGCCCCGCCCAAGGCGCGGCGGAGCCCGGCCCTCACCGGGCGTCTCCGGACCCTCGAGACAAGCCCGCCGGCGTCGGTCCTCGAAGCCCACATCCAGCGTGTCGGCGG
This sequence comes from Methylomirabilia bacterium, assembly GCA_041497395.1. Classification (GTDB taxonomy): domain Bacteria; phylum Methylomirabilota; class Methylomirabilia; order Rokubacteriales; family DASRDR01; genus DASRDR01. The sequence continues at coordinate 9,445 of JBGQGN010000008.1, read as the reverse complement.
GGGCGGGGTGCGGACGGCGGCGCTCCGAGCGCGGACGCCGTTCGGCCCCGAGGCGCTCCGCGGGTACCTCCAGGACCTCGTGGCGCGCGAGCGCGTCTTCGTCATCGACCGGGAGTGGTACGTCCACGCGGAGACGGCGGAGCGTCTCCGCCGGGAGGCCGAGGCGGCGCTCGCCGCCTTCCACGCGCGCGAGCCGCTCAAGCCCGGGATGTCGAAAGAGGAGCTCCGTACGCGCCTCGGGAGCCTCGAGGAGCGTGTCTTCCTCGCGCTCCTCGAGCGCTTCGCCGCGGCCGGCGTTCTCGTCGTCGACAAGGACAAGGTCCGGGGGGCCGGGCACGCGGTCCGCCTGACACCGGCCCAGCAGGCGGCGTCCGACCGGATCGAGGCCGAGTTCCGAGAGGCCGGAGTGGCGCCGCCCACCCTGGACGAGGCATTCGCGAAGCTCGGGCTCGCGGGCTCCGCGGCCCAGGCCATGGCCCAGCTCCTGGTCGAGGGTCGGCGGCTCGTGCGGATCCGGGAGGGGCTCTACTTCCACGCCGAGCCCCTCCAGGAGGCCGTCGGGCGGGTCCTCGCTTTCCTGAGGGAGCACCAGGCCATCACCCCGCAGGAGATCAAGGACCTCCTCGGGATCTCCCGGAAGTACGCGATTCCGCTACTCGAGTGGCTCGACACCCAGCGGCTGACCATCCGGGTGGGTGACAAGCGGGTCCTTCGGGACGGGACATCCAGCGCGGGCTACTAACGGCTTCGGGTTCCTTCGGGAGTCGCCCTGCCCGTAGGGGTCCGCGCTGATTGACAGGCCGCTGAAACGGCGTAAGGTAGGGCACACTTCACGGCGGAGGGCTCGCATGTTCGGTCTGGGCTACCAGGAACTGATGGTCATCCTCGTCATCGTCCTGCTCCTGTTCGGAGCGCAGAAGCTGCCCGAGCTGGCGCGGGGCCTTGGAAAGAGCATGTCTGAGTTCAAGAAGGGGCAGAGCGAGGACGACGCCAAGGCCGAGAAGCCCCACGAGGAGAAGAAGGGCGCCTGAGTTCCTCGTGACGCGCCCGTCGCGCCCGTTCCGCTTCACGCTCCCGCCATCACGCTGACCGTCACCCGCATGACCCTGCCGTCCGGGCTCGGGCCAGGGCCTCGTGTCGCGATGCCGCGGGCGGACTGGGCGCTCGCCCTGGCCATCGCGGGCCTGACCCTGGCGACCCGCTGGCCCTACCGGGTGCGCCTCCTGCCGACCTGGGACGCGATCCAGTTCGCACTCGCCCTCGAGCGGTACGACGTGGTCCGGCATCAGCCGCACCCGCCGGGCTACATCCTCTACGTGGCGCTCGGCCGGCTCGCCGGCGTGGTGCTGGGGGACGCTGCCGCGACCCTCGGGGGTCTGGCCATTGTCGCGAGTGCGGTCGCGGTGCTCTTGCTCTACCAGCTCGGGTGGCATCTCTATGGCCGCGGCGTCGCCACGCTGGCCGCGCTCGGGCTCGTCGTGAGCCCGCTGTTCTGGGCGTACGGCGTGATCGGCCTCTCCTACACCGCCGAAGCCGCGCTCGCCACCGGTCTTGCGGTCGGCGCGTGGGCGATGCGACAGGGGAGCATGCGGGCGCTCGTCTCTTCAGCCGTGCTGCTCGGTCTGGCGGGCGGGGTGCGCCAGTCGATGCTGCTGGTCCTGAGCCCGCTCTGGCTCGGGATGGCGTGGCGCGGGTTCCGGCGGCCGGGGCCCGTCCTTGCCGGCCTCGGCCTCGTGCTTCTCACGACGGCGGCCTGGCTCGGCCCGATGCTGTGGCTGACCGGCGTCGATCGCTATCTGGCCGCCACCGTCGAGCTCTACGAGTCGACGGTCCGCGGAACCACCCTGCTCGGGGGCGGCTGGACCCGGAACGTCGCCGGCCTGGGCGAGGCATTCCTCATCGGGCTCGGCGTTTTCCTGCCCGTCCTGGCGTGGGGGCTTCGGCGGGGACCGGTCCGCCTCGTCCAGGGCAGTGACCGCGCGCTCTTCTTGGCCCTCTGGACGCTGCCGGCCCTCGTGGTCTATGCCGTGGTGCACTTGGGCCAGCGCGGCTATCTCCTGACGGTCCTGCCGGCCTGTTACCTCGTTGTCGGTCGGTCCCTCGTGGCGCTCTGGCAACAGGCCCAGGAGGTCCGCATGCCGGCCGCGTGGCGCGGCGCGCTGGCGGGCCTGACCCTCGCCAGCGCGCTCGGAGCGCACGTGGCGTTCTTCACCGCCGCGGGCCCGGTGGACGCGCCGAGCCCGGCAGCCGCCACGTCGTGGCGGGCCCGCGTGACGTCCGAGCTCCGTGCCCTCTACCGATTCCGGCTCTGGAGTCACACCGCGGCCGGTCTGCGCGAGCAAGAGGCGGTGATCGGCGAGTACGTGGCGGCCATCCGGCGCCAGTTCGACCCTCGGGACACCGTGCTCGTGACGGAGCTCGGCAACCCGCGCTCGTATCCCTGGTTCCGCCACGTCATGTACTACCTGCCCGAGTACACGACGTACCATCTCAGGCTCGGCGAGGCCTCTCCCGGCTATCTGGCCTCGCGGGGGCTCAGCAGCATGGCGGCCGTGGCGGAGTGGCGCGTGCCGCTCCCCCTGGCGACTCGCCGGCTCGTCTGGGTCGTCGACGAGTGGCACCCGGGCCTTCCCCGGCCGGCCGCCCTCGAGGTCCGCCCGCTGCCGCACGGCCGCTCGCTCTACGTGCTGCGGGTCCGTCGGGGCACGGTCGATCATGCGGGCTATGAGCTGGTCCCCGTGACGGCGGTCGCTCGCCTCCGCTAGGCGGCATGGCCGCGCGGTCGTCGCCCGGGGGCTTCGACCGGTGGGACGCCCTGCTTCTCGCCGCGGGCGCGGTGGCCGTCGCTCTCTTCCTCGTCGCGGAAAGCCGGATCGCGGGTGCCCCCGGCCTGCCGCTCGACGACAGCTGGATCCACCTCCGGCTCGCGCAGAACCTCGCGACGGGCGGCGGATTCGGAATCAACCGGGGCGAGCCGGTCACGGCGTCGACGGCGCCGCTCTGGAGTGTGGCGCTCGCGGGCCTCCTCATCGTCGGAGTGCCGGGCCTGGCGGCCGCGAAGGCGCTCGGGCTCGCCTGCGGGGCGGCCACCGGGCTCGTCACGCGCCGCCTCGCGGGGACGGCCGGACTCCCGCCGGGCTTCGCCTGGGGCGCCGGCCTCGCCGTCGTCCTGCTCAGTCGTCTCGTGTGGGGCGCACTCTCGGGCATGGAGGTGCCGCTCGCGGCGCTCTGCGTGGCGGCCGGCGCGTGGGCCATCGCGGCCGATCGGCCCGGGCTCGGCGCCGCGGGGCTCGGGCTCGCGACACTGGCTCGCCCCGAGGCCGGCTTGCTGGTCGGGCTCCACGCGCTCGGCGCCGGCCGGTGGCGGGAGGCGCTCCGCCGGGCCGCGGTCTCCGCCGCGATCGTCGCCCCGGCGGTCGTCTTCAACCTCATCGTGGGAGGCCGGCTCGTTCCGGCGACCGCCGCCGCCAAGGTCGAGGGCGGGCTCCTTGGGCGGGCCGAGGGCCTGGCGAACGTCTGGACTGTGGCGATGCACCAGGGGATCGCGTTCCTCGTCGAGTGGGGCGCTGTTCTGGCCCGCGATCATCTCGCGCTCCCGGCGCTCGTGGTGGTGGGTCTCGTCGCGGCGCGCGCGGGCCGCCTCCGCTGGCTGGCGGCCGCGCTGCTTCTCCACCCCGTCGCGATGGCGCTGGTCGCTCCGTACCGGGGGCCCGGCTTTCAGAGCGGGCGCTACTCCTCACACTTGCTGCCGCTCGCCGTGGTGGTGGCGCTCATTGGTCTGGATCGCGTTCTCGGGTGGCTCTCCGTCCGTCGCTTGCGCGGCACGGTTCTGGTCCTGCTCCTCGTCGGCCTCGCTTCGCGGCTGCCGGCCGGGGCCGACGCCTACGCGTGGGGGGTGCAGAACATCAACGCCATGCAGGTGGAGCTCGGCCGCTGGGTCGCGGCCCACACGCCGCCGGACACGCTCATCGCGCTCAACGACCTCGGGGCGCTCTCGTACTTCGGCGAGCGCCGGGTGATCGACCTGGTGGGCCTCGCCACGCCCGAGATCCTGCCGTACCGCCGACAGGGTGTGGACGGCTTGCTCCGCTACCTGGGGCAGCGCTGCCCGGAATACCTCGTCATCTTCCCCGCCTGGTTCCCCGGGCTCGCCGCGCGCGCGGACCTGTTCCGGCCGGTGACGGGGGTCACCCTCGCCCACAACGTGGTCGCCGCCGCCGAGACCATGACGGTGTACGAGACCGCGTGGCACCGGGCTCGCCAGCCCGCCCCGCTGGCCTGTCCGGCGGCTCTGGGCGGCTGAGCCGCGGCCTTCGGCGCAGCCCAAGCGAACGGCGAGCGCGCCCTCGGTCGACGGCGCGTTTCTTGACACAAGTACGCGTGGATGCTACGCTTTCGTCTACTGCGCGGCGGGCGGCTGCCGCGCAGTTTTCACTCTCATGGACTACAAGGCGACCCTCCACCTTCCCCGGACCGACTTCCTCATGCGGGCGAACTTGCCCCAGCGGGAGCCGGAGTTCCTCCGCCGCTGGGACGCCGGCGACCTCTACGGGGAGCTTCGCGCCCGCGGGCGGGGCCGCCCCCGCTGGATTCTCCACGACGGCCCGCCCTACGCGAACGGGCACATCCACATGGGGACCGCGCTCAACAAAGTCCTCAAGGACATCGTGGTCAAGTCCCGGACGATGCTCGGCCACGATGCCGTCTACGTGCCTGGCTGGGATTGCCACGGACTGCCCATCGAGCATCAGGTCGACAAGGAGCTCGGGCTCGACAAGGCCGGGAGCGACGTGCGCCGCGCTATGGATCCGGCCGAGAAGCGCCGGCGCTGCCGGGCCTACGCGCTCCAGTTCATCGACATCCAGCGCGAGGAATTCCGGCGCCTCGGGATCTTCGGCGACTGGGCGCACCCGTACCTGACGATGGCGCCCGCGTACCAGGCGACCATCGTTCGCGAGTTCGGACGCTTCGTCGGCCGGGGTCTCGTCTACAAGGGACTGAAGCCCGTCCACTGGTGCATGCACTGCAAGACGGCGCTCGCCCAGGCGGAGGTGGAGTACGAGGAGCAAGAGACCCCGTCGGTCTACGTGAAGTTCCCGCTCGTGGCGCCCGCGCCCGGGCTCACCGGCGCCCCGCGCCAGTCGGTCGTCATCTGGACGACGACCCCCTGGACCCTCCCGGCCAACCTGGCCGTCGCGGTGAACCCGAGCGAGAAGTACGTGGCCCTCGACACGGGCGACGAGACGCTCATCGTGGCCGCGGGCCTCGCCGACCAGGTCGTCCGGGTGGCGCGGCTCAAGTCCGCGCGCCGCCTCCGGACCTTCGAGGGGACCGAGCTCGCGGGGCTCGAGTACCGGCACCCCTGGATCGAGCGTACCGGCCGGATCGCGGCGGCCTCGTTCGTCGCGATGGACGCGGGGACCGGCCTGGTCCACATTGCCCCGGGCCATGGCGAGGAAGACTACGAGCTCGGACGGTCGCTCGGGTTGCCGATCTACAATCCGGTCGACGACGACGGGCGCTTCATCCCCGAGGTCGCCCACTTCGCCGGGCTCACGGTCTGGGACGCGAACCCGCGGATCATCGCGCTCCTGAAGGAGCGGGGGGCGCTGGTCGCCGAGGTGCCGCTCACCCACACGTATCCCCACTGCTGGCGCTGCAAGAACCCCACGCTCTTCCGGGCCACCGAGCAGTGGTTTATCACGCTCGACCAGACGCCGCGGGGGGGTGATGCCGGGACCCTGCGTGAGCAGGCGCTCGCCGCCCTCCCGACCGTCGAGTGGATCCCGCCGTGGGGCGAGGAGCGCATCACGAACATGATCGCCCACCGACCCGACTGGACGATCTCGCGCCAGCGCGTGTGGGGCGTCCCGATCGTGGCGTTCTACTGCGAGGCCTGCGGCACGACTCTCCTCGAGGAGCTGATCGTCGAGCACGTCGCCGCCCGGATGGAAGCCGGCGAGGGCGCCGACGAGTGGTACCTCCGCTCGGCCGCGGAGCTGCTCCCCGCCGGGACCGTGTGCGGGAAGTGCGGCGGCCGTGCGTTCCGGAAAGAGACCGACATCCTCGACGTCTGGTTCGACTCCGGATGCAGCCATGCGGCCGTCCTGGAGAAGCACCCCCAGCTGCGCTGGCCGGCGGACATGTACCTGGAGGGCTCGGACCAGCACCGCGGGTGGTTCCACTCCTCCTTGCTCGAAGCCGTGGGCACCCGCGGGCGCCCGCCCTACCGCGCCGTGCTCACCCACGGGTTCGTGGTCGACGGCGCCGGGCGCAAGATGTCGAAGTCCATCGGGAACACCGTGGCGCCGGACGACGTCATCGCGAAGCACGGGGCGGAGGTCCTGCGACTCTGGGCGGCGGGCGAGGACTACACCGCGGACATCCGGCTTTCCGACGAGATCCTCGGCCAGCTGGCGGAAGCGTACCGGCGGGTTCGCAACACGTGCCGCTTTCTCCTCGGGAACCTCGCCGACTTCGACCCGGCGACGGACGCGGTCCCGGACGCCGCGCTCACGGGCCTGGACGGCTGGGCGATGCGGCGGCTCCACCGGACGATCGAGCGGGTGCGGAAGGCGTACGAGACGTACGAGTTCCACCTCGCGTTCCAGAGCCTCCACAACTTCTGTGCAGTGGACCTCTCGGCGCTCTATCTTGACGTCCTGAAGGACCGGCTCTACACCTCGGCGGCGAACGCGCCGGAGCGCCGCGCGGCCCAGACGGCCTGCCACCGCATCCTGGACGCGCTCGTTCGCCTGATGGCGCCGATCCTGACATTCACGGCCGAGGAGGTCTGGGACCATTTCCCGGTGGCCGACAAGGCGCGGAGCGTCCACCTCACCGACTTCCCGGCCGTCGATCGGGCGTGGCTCGACGAGAGCGTCGAGCAGGGGTGGGAGGTCCTGCTCCGAGTCCGCGGCGAGGCGGCGAAGGCCCTCGAGCCCGCGCGCGCGGCGAAGCTGATCGGCGCGGCGCTCGACGCCCACGTGACCCTCTACGTCAGCGACCCGGGCCTCCAGCCTCTCGTGGAGCAGGCGGGCGCTCGGCTCCTCCGGGAGCTGTTCATCGTCTCCGGGCTCGGCATCGTGCGGGGCGAGCCGCCCGCCGGGCTCGCGACGGGACCGGACCGCGTCGTGCTGCGCGAGACCGCGCTCCCGGGCCTCGCGGTCGAGGTCCGACACGCGGACGGCAAGAAGTGCGGCCGCTGCTGGACGTGGAGCCCCGCCGTCGGCCGGGACCCGGAGCACGCCGCGCTCTGCGAGCGCTGTCTGCCGATCATCCGCCAGGGCACGGTCTGATGGCGCTCGTGCTGGGACTCGCGACGGTGGTGTTCGTCGCGGACCAACTGACCAAGAAGTGGGCGCTCGCGCGCCTGGACGCCACTCAGCCGGTCGTGGTCATTCCGGACTTCTTCCACCTCGTGCTCGTCATGAATCCGGGCGTCGCCTTCGGAATCTTTGCGGGTGTCCCGCCCGGGTGGCGCTGGATCGTCAGCCTGTTCTCGCTGACGGCGCTGGCGCTGCTCGGGTCCCTCGCGTTCCGCATCCTGCCGCGCGGGAGTATCGTGGCGCGCCTGGCCATCGGGCTCGTGTTCGGCGGCGCGGCCGGCAATCTTTTCGATCGCTGGCGGTTCGGGGCGGTGGTGGACTTCCTCGACGTCTTCTGGCGCAGCTACCACTGGCCGGCGTTCAACGTGGCCGACTCGGCGATCACCGTGGGCGTGTCACTCCTGGCCGCCGAGCTGGCGTTCGGGCGGGACGATGTCCCGCGGCGGAGCCCCGCCGACGCCTGAGCCGGGCGAGGCTTCCGGCGCCCCGGCGCCCCGGAGCTTCGTCGTCGAGCCCGGGGCTGCAGGGACCCGGCTCGATCGCTTCCTCCAGGTGCGCGCGCCCGACCTCTCGCGCACACGGCTCCAGGCGCTGATCGCGACCGGGCGGGTTCTGGTGACCGACGGTCACGCCAAGGCGAGTCACCGGCTGCGGGCGGGGGCGCGGGTCACCGTCGAGGTCCCGCCTCCCGAGCCCGTGACGCTCACGCCCGAGCCCATCCCCCTCTCCGTCGTCTACGAGGACGCCGACCTCCTGGTGGTGAACAAGCCGGTGGGGCTCGTCGTGCATCCCGGCGCGGGACATCGGACGGGGACCCTCGTCCACGCGCTCCTCGCCCACTGCGGCCCGGGGCTCTCCGGCATCGGGGGGGCGCGGCGCCCCGGCATCGTCCACCGGCTGGACCGGGGCACCTCCGGACTCCTCGCGGTCGCCAAGAACGATCACGCGCATCTGGCACTCGCCCGCCAACTCAAGGCGCGGACCGTCGAGCGGCGCTACCTGGCGCTGGTTCACGGTCGGCTCCCGCACGCGGCGGGCGTGGTCGAGACCGCCATCGGGCGGGATCCACGCGACCGGCTCCGGATGGCGGTGCGCCCGGCCGGCGTGGGCCGGCCGGCGCTCACGCGCTATCGAGTTGTGGACCGGTTCGTGCGTCCGGCCCCGCTGACGCTGGTGGAGGCCACCCTCGGGACGGGGCGCACACATCAGATCCGCGTGCACCTCGCCCATCTGGGGGCCCCGGTCGTCGGCGACCGCACCTATCGACGGCGCGGGACGGCGCCGCTCGACCCCGAGCTCGCGGCGCACGTGGGCGGGCTCGGCGGCCAGGCGCTCCACGCGGCCGTCCTCGGGTTCACCCATCCCACGACCGGTGCGTGGCTCCGCTTCGAGGCGCCGCCCCCACCGGCGTTCGCCGCGCTCCTGACGTGGCTTCGCGAGCTGCCGCGGACCGCGCGGACCCGCGTGCGCTAAGATCAAGACATGGCTGCGCGGGGTCGACACAGCGGGGGGCGCCGGGTCGTCGCGATCGGTGGCGGCACGGGCCTCCCGGTGATCCTCACGGCGTTGAAGCGCTACCTCGGCGGGCGCGTCGCCGCCCTGACGGCCGTGGTCACCGTGACCGACGACGGGGGCAGCTCCGGCCGTCTGCGCGAGGAGCTCCAGGTGCTTCCCCCGGGCGACATCCGCAACTGCCTCGTCGCCCTGGCGGAGGTCGAGCCCCTGATGGCGGAGCTCTTCCAGTTCCGGTTCCCGGGCGAGGGGCAGCTCGCGGGCCACAGCTTCGGGAACCTTTTCCTCGCCGCCCTCACCCACGTCACGGGCAACTTCCTCCACGCGATTCGCATCTCCGGCAAGGTGCTGGCCGTGCGCGGGACCATCCTGCCCTCGACGCTCGACGCCGTGCGGCTCGGCGCCGAGCTGGCCGACGGCACACGCGTCCTGGGGGAGTCAAACATCACGCGGCAGGGCGTGCCCATCCGGCGCGTCTTCCTCGAGCCAGGCGATGCCAGGGCGCTGCCGGAGGTGTTCGAGGCCATCGCCCACGCGCACGTGGTGGTCCTGGCGCCGGGCTCGCTCTACACGAGCCTGATTCCGAACCTCCTGGTCGGCGGGGT
>JBGQGN010000007.1:0-21107 GCA_041497395.1 Methylomirabilia bacterium | reverse complement strand
GCGAGGCTCGACAGGACCTGGGTCGTGTCGTACGGCCCGCCGCGCGTGAGCACGAAGATCACGATCATGTCGGTGAAGGTGAACACGAGGCCGAACAGGAGGGCGACCAGCATGATGGGTCGCACGAGCGGCAGGGTGATCCGGAAGTGCTGGCGCCAGAAGCCCGCGCCGTCGACCCGCGCCGCCTCGTGAATCTCCTTCGGGATCGAGGACAGCCCGGCCAGCAAGATCACCGTGGCCAGGGGCAGGAGCCGCCAGACGTGTACCGTGATCACCGAGCCCATCGCGAGGTACGGGATGCCCAGCCACATGGGCCAGTCGTTCGGCCGGATGAGCCCGAGCGCCTCGAGCGTCCAGTTGATCACGCTGTAGATCGAGTCGAGGATCCAGAGCCACCCGATCGCACCCAGGGACATCGGGGCCACCCAGGGCAGGAGCAGCAGGAGGCGCACGATCCACTTGCCCCGGAAGTCCCGCATCAGGGCCAGGGCCAGGATGTTCGCGCCGACGAGCACGATCACCTGGGAGACGACGGCGAAGACGAACGTGTTGCGGAGCGACGTCTGGAACTGGCTGGTCCCGACGATGTCGGCGAAATTCTTCAGCCCGACGAAGTTCAGGCTTTGGCTGCCGGCCGTGATGTCGCTGACGCTGTAGTAGAGCGCCAGCACGAAGGGCATGCCCACCACCAGCAGGATGTAGAGGACAGCAGGGCCGATCATGAGAGCACCGAGCCACCCCGGGCGGTCGGCCAGGCGCCGGCGGCGCCGGCGGGCGAGGACACCTGTCATGGATCGGTGGTCGGGGATGCTCATGCCCGGAAAGCACGGCGGGAGGCCCCGAGACCGGAGCCTCCCGCCACGGTTCGCGCAGCGTGAGAGGTTAGACCAACCCCTTTTCCTTCCACTTGCCGAAGATGCGCCTGCAGGCCGCCTCGGCCTCGTCGAGCGCGGCTTCCGGGGTGGCCTGGCCGGCCGCGACCTTCCCGAACATTGTGTTCAGCAGCCACGTGCTGTAGATCTCGTCGATGGCCGCGGTGGCGTACCCGGGGTAGCCCACGTTGGTCGCCCAGTTCAGCACGTCCTCGAGCACCTTGTACTTGTCGGGCGGGTGGGCCTTGGGATCGTTCGAGATGAGCTTGCCCAGATCGGGCACGGTCTTCTGGAAGCACGGGAAGTCGTAGAACTCGCCGGCGACGAAGGCGTCGCGGAAGCTTGTCACGTAGTCGAGCAGGAACTTCTTGGCGCCGTCGACGTTCTCGGCGAACTTCCAGATGATGCAGCACTGCATGACGTGCTCGAGGCCGATGGCACGGACCGGTCCTCCCAGCGCCTTCGTCAGCTGGATCTGGCGGGACATCTCCGGGTTCTCTTTCTCTGCCGTCCGCGTCGTCGAGATGGCATTCAGCACGAGGGAGAGCTTGCCGGAGACGACCCCCCGGTTGTTGGACGACGCGTCCCACGTGAAGACTTCGGCCGTCATCGTCTCCTCGTAGAGGGCCTTCACGAACTTCAGGGCATCGAGCGTCTGCTTCGACTTGAGCGTCAGGTTGCCTGCCTGGTCCTGCTCGTGGGCGCCCCACGCGTACATGATCGTCCGCATGGCCATCGCGGTGTCGATCTCCTGGGCGAGGCCGATCCCGACCGGGTGGCCGGTGTCCTTCTTGATCTTCGCGCCCGCGCTCCGGACCTCGTCCCACGTCTTGGGGCCGTTCGGCAGGCCGACCTGCCCGAAGAGATCCTGGCGGTAGTTGACCGGGTCGGGGGTGAACGACGGCGACAGTGCGTAGTAGGTCTTCGTCCTCGGGTTGTAGGTGCTCTTGACGCAGAGGTCGATGGGCTTCCCGAGCTTCTTCTCGAGCTCCTGGTAGATGTCGTTCATCGGCACCACCTGCTGCTCGAAGGCGGGCGGCGGCCAGTTGAACTGGACGATGTCGTGGCCCTTCCCGGCGGCCGCCTCGGCGTTGGCCCGGGCGTTGATCTGGGCCAGCCCGATGTTGTCGACGATCACCTCGGTGTCGTTCTTCGCGCCCCATTCCTTGACATACTTCTTGTTGAACCACTCGTCGTAGGCCGGAACGAAGTGCACCCACTGAAGGATCTTGAGCGTCTTCGCCGCCCGGGCGCGCCCCGGGATGATGATGTTCGCCCCGAGCGTGGCCGCTCCTGCCGCCGCTCCGGTCGCCCGCACGAACTGGCGTCGACTCAAGCGTTGTCCAGCCATCAGCCCCTCCTCGTCACCGTCGGAGGCCGAATGACCGGCGCCCGGACGGCGTTCACGGATACGAGACTTACCAACCCGGCCGCGAGGACTGCCGCGATGTTACGCCCGCACGCGAACGCAGTTCAAGGGCCGGGGACCGACGGTTCTCTCACCGCCCCAGCGCGGCGAGCATCTCCTCCACCCGGGTGAACTTCACGCGCGGGCGCCCGGAGGCGCGACCGCGGGCGACCTCCAGCGCGTCGAGTCGCTGCCAGTCGGGCCACGCGACGAACTGAGGCTGGCGCTGCTGGACCAGCGCCAGGGCGGCGCCGGATTCCGGCTCGGAGGGCGCGAGCAGGCGGTCCCGGCCGGCGTCCTCCACCATGCACGCGACCGTCTCCGCGGCGTCGGGCTTGTTGGTGCCGATGACGCCGGTGGGGCCGCGCTTGATCCATCCCGCCGCGTACTCCCCGGCCCGCGGCTCGCGGCTGTCCGGCTCGAGGACGCGCCCCTTGTCGTTCAGGATCACACCCCAGGCGTCGTGGAAGGGCACGCCGGGGATCGGCACCCCCCGGTATCCCACCGAGCGAAAGACGAGCCCCGCAGGAAGCTCCTCGAACCGGTCGGTGGGGCGGGCCTGCAGCGTGCCGGCCGCCGTCGCGTGGAGCTCGGTGCGGACGACGCGGAGACCGACCACCTCGCCGCTCTCGCCGCCGTGGAGAGCCACCGGGGAGACCAGGAAGCGGACGATCAGGGTCCGGGGCTTGCCGAGCGGCGCCCGCCGCGCGTACTCGCGCAGGATCTCCACCTTCTTGAGCGTGCCCCGGTCCGCGCTCTTCTCGAGCTCCGCGCGCGTGAGCGGGTCGAGCTCGACCTCGTCGGGCCTCGCGGCGACGTCGGCGCCGGGCAGCTCGCCGAGCTCCCGGATCTCGGGGTTGGTGAAGGCGGCCTGAGCGGGGCCCCGCCGGCCGAGCAGGTACACCTCGCGCACGCGGCTCTCGCGCAGCGCAGCGAGCGCATCGTCGCTGATGTCGGTCGCCGCCAGCTCCTCGGGCGTCCGGCACAGGATGCGCACCACGTCCACCGCGACGTTGCCGACCCCGACCACCGCCACCCGCTCCTGCGAGAGGTCGAACCGCTGCTCACGGTAGTCGGGGTGCCCGTTGTACCAGGCCACGAAGTCGGTCGCCGGGTGGCTCCCGCGGAGGTCCTCGCCGGGAATGCCCATGCGGCGGTCGGTCTGGGCGCCCGTGGTGTAGACGATCTGGTGGTAGTGCGCCCGGAGGTCCTCGATCGTCACGTCCTTCCCGAGCTCGACGTGGCCGAAGAACCGGAACCCCGGGTGCGCGGCGGTCTTGTCGAAGGCGGCCGTGACGTTCTTGATCTTCTGGTGGTCCGGAGCCACGCCGAATCGGACCAGGCCGTACGGGGTCGGCAGGCGGTCGTAGAGATCCACCTCGACCGCGAGGCCCGGCTGCCGGAAGAGCTGCTCCGCGGTGTAGAAGCCGGCCGGTCCCGCGCCGATGACGGCTACCCGGAGCGGCCGGCCCTCCGTACCCGGTCTCGCCATCGGGGTCAGGCCCTGGCGGCGATACCGGCGCCGCGGGGCGTGCGGTCGCCAGGGACGGACGTCAAGGCCTGGCCCCGACCTGCGTCTGCAGGGTGTCCACCTCGCCGAGGTACTGGTCGAGCTCGGCCTTGACGACGTCGCCGATCGAGACGATGCCGACCAGCCGCCCGTCCGCGACGACGGGGACGTGCCGGATCCGCCGCTCGGTCATCGTGCGCCGGACCGCCCGGAGGTCGTCCTCGGGCACGCCGACGATCACGTCGCGCGTCATGATCTCGCCGACGCTGCGCCCGAAGAGCCGCTCGTCCCGAGCGGCCTCGCGGACGATGTCCCGCTCGGACAGCATGCCCGCCGGCACCGCGGTCTCGTCCACGACCACGAGCGCGCCGATGTTGTGCTCCGCCAGCAGCGCCAGGGCCTGCCGGATGGATTGCTCCGGACGACACGTGGCGACCTTGCCACCCTTCCGCGCCAGGATGCTCGCGATGTTCATGTCAATCCACCGCCTTCGCCTGCTCGCGCAGGACGTATTTCTGGATCTTCCCGGTCGAGGTCTTCGGGAGCGGCCCGAACACGACGGCGTGCGGAACCTTGAAATGCGCGAGGTGCTCGCGGCACCACGCGATGACGTCCTCGGCCGTGATGGGCGCCGCCTCCGGCCTGAGCGTGATGAACGCGCAGGGCGTCTCGCCCCACTTCTGGTCGGGCTTGGCCACGACGGCGGCCTCCATGACGGCGGGGTGCCGGTAGAGGACTTCCTCGACCTCGAGCGACGAGACGTTCTCCCCGCCCGAGATGATGACGTCCTTCGACCGGTCCTTGATCTCGATGTAGCCGTCCGGGTGCCACACCGCCAGATCGCCGGTGTGGAACCAGCCGCCGCGGAACGCCTCCTCGGTGGCCGCCGGGTTCCGGAGGTACCCCTTCATCACGGTGTTGCCGCGCAGCATCACCTCCCCCATCGTGGCCCCGTCCCGGGACACCGGCGTGAGCGCCACCGGGTCGGCGACCATGAGTCCGTCGAGCGTCGGGTACGCCACGCCCTGCCGCGCCGCGTGGACCGCCCGCTCCGGGAGCGGGAGCCCGTCCCACTCGGGCTGCCAGGCGCAGATGGTCGCCGGACCGTAGGACTCGGTCAGTCCGTAGAGGTGCGTCACGCGGAAGCCCATCGACTCCATCGCCGAAATAACGGCGGACGGCGGGGCTGCCCCTCCCGTCGCGACCTCGACCACGTGGTCGGGTCGGATCCGCACCCCCTCCGGCGCGTGGATCAGCGCGGTGAGCACCACCGGCGCTCCGCAGAGATGCGTGACGCCGTGACGACGGATCAGGCGAAAGATCAGCGCCGGATCGACCTTGCGGAGACACACGTGCGTGCCCCCGACCGCCGTCACCGCCCACGGATACGTCCAGCCGTTGCAGTGGAACATCGGGAGGGTCCACAGGTACACGGAGCGGGGCGTCAGGCCGAACGCCAGCGCGTTGCCAAGGGCGTTCAGGTACGCGCCCCGGTGTGAGTACACGACGCCCTTCGGATTCCCGGTGGTCCCCGAGGTGTAGAGCAGCGCCAGCGCCTGCCACTCGTCGGCCGGGCGCGGCCACTCGTGCTCGGAGTCGCCCTCGGCGAGAAGCGCCTCGTAGTCGGTCACGCCGAGGCGCGTGCCCCCCCGGCCCGCGTCGGCGAGGGGATCCACGACGTCGACGACCGGAATTCGCCGCGGCAGGAGATCGAGCGCCGGCCCCACCGTGTCGGAGAACTCGGCGTCGGTGATCAGGAGCTTGGCGTCGGCGTGCTGGAGGATGAAGGCGATGGTCCGCGCGTCCAGCCGGTAGTTGAGCGCGTTCAGCACGGCGCCGGCCATCGGCACGCCGTGGTGGGCCTCGAGCATGGCCGGCACGTTGGGCGCCATGATGGCCACCGTGTCCCCCACCCCGATCCCGCGCCGCGCGAGCGCGGAGGCGAGACGCCGCGACCGCGCGTAGAGCTCGGCGTAGGTGAACGTGACTTCACCGTGGAGCACGGCAGGCTTCCGCGGGTAGACGGCGGCCGCGCGCGCGAGAAAGCTCGCCGGCGTCAGCGGCGCATGGTTGGCCGCACGCCGCTCGAGCCCCTCGTCGAAGGGGTGTCCCACGGGTCAGACCCCGGCCGGCGGCGGGAAGAAGCGGGCCTCGCGCCGCTCGTCCCAGGCCCGGTTGGCCTCGGCGAGCTCCCAGGCGCGCATGCACTCCATCTGCGCGGCGACGACCTCGTCGATCAGCTCGCGAGGGTCCTGGTGGAACGAGGCCAGAAGGAGGCGCTTGGTGTGGCGGGTGGCGGTGGGGGCGGCCGCCAGGCACTTGTCGATCACGCGGCGGAGCTCGGTGTCGAGCGTCTCGACCGGGACGACCCAGTTGACCAAGCCCATCGCCAGGCCCTGCGCCGCCGTCAGATGGTCGTTCAGAAGGGCGAGCTCCTTGGCGCGCCCGAGCCCGACGACGCGGCCGAGACGGAGGACGGCGCCGTCCGGGATCAGTCCGTGGCGAGTTGCGCCCAGTCCGAGCACCGCATCGGCCGCGCACAACCGGAGGTCGCAGGCGAGGGCCAGCTGGAGCCCACCCCCGATGCAGTGGCCCTGGATCGCCGCCACGACGAGCTTCCCCATGTCCTCGAGGCCGTTCAGGGCCCGGATCCAGTCGCGGAAGAACGGCTCCCCGACGGCGCCGGCCGACAGCGCCCGGCGGTCCATCCCGGAGGAGAAGGCTCGCCCCTCACCTGTCACCACGACCACCCATGCATCGGGGTCGGCCTCGGCGGCGGCGACGGCAGCCGCCAGGTCCGCCACGAGCTGCGGGTCGAGGGCGTTCAGCACCTCGGGCCGCGTGAGGGTGATCCACCCCACGCCGTCCACGGCCTCGTACCGGACGTGCGCGCCGACGAGCTTCACGGGAATCTACCCTAGCACGGCCGACGGGGCCGTCCGCCGCACGGCCACTGTCGACGTGCGACCATCCCGGCGTGGCGCATCCGCAAGAGGCGCTGGTCCGCGCCTTCTACGCCGCCCGCGCCCGCCACGATCTGGCGTCGGTGGGCGAAGCGATTGCCCCCGATGTCGTCTACCGCGTCCGCAACAGCCAGCTGGCCGAGGCCTGATTCTACCCGGTCGACCGCGTACCGTCGACGAGCTCTGGGCGTAGGTCCGCAGACGTCAGGCGGCTCCCTCCGCCGCGCTCACGGTCGCCATCGGTCGGCACCGGTCGCGTGCTATGCTGGCGCGAGATGCCCGGCTCGGGGAGGCGACGCTCGCTCCCGCGCATTCTCGACGCTCTTCGCGACTACGACGCCGAGCGCATCTACCTGTTCGGCTCCGTCGCTCGTGGTGAGGCGGACGACCTGAGCGACGTGGACTTGGTCATCATCAAACGGACGACGCAGCCGTGGCTGGATCGCCTGCGCGAGGTTGCGCGGCTCCTGCCAACGGACGTCGGCGGCGTCGACGCGCTCGTCTACACCCCGGAGGAGTTCGCACGCATGCTCGACGAGGGCAACGCGTTCGCCGAGATGATCGCCGAGGAGGGGCGGGTGCTGTATGAGCGGCAAGCGCAAGGCTGAGGCGAGCCGCTGGGTGAGGCAGGCCGGATACGACGTCAAGGCCGCGCGCTGGACCATCGAGGGTGGGTTCCACGACACGGCCTGCTTCCTCGCCCAGCAGGCGGGCGAGAAGGCGCTCAAGTCGCTGCTCTACTATCTGGGTGCCCGACGGACCGCACTGCTGACCCATTCGCTCGTCGAAATGCTCGGCGTAGCCGCGAAGCGACTCCCGGAACTCAAGGGACTCCTGCCCGAAGCCCGCGAGCTCGATCTCCACTACATCCCGTCCCGCTATCCCAACGGGCTCCCGAGCGGGTACCCGCACGCTTTTTACGGGCGGGAGATCGCCGAGGGCGCGGTCGCCGCAGCCGATCGGATCCTCGGTGCCGTGACCCGTCACTACCACGACGTCGGCGACCAGGACCTCGTGACGGGGCCCGAGTCCTGACCGTCACGCCTCCACGCGTCGTCGGGTGAGGGGGCCGACGCCCCCGGTCGTCGACCCCGACCGCCCGCGGAACGTCCTCGCCCTCTGGGAGGACGGACGATCGACGTCCGGCGGTCTAGCGGCCCGGGGCCGAGCCGCGGCGGCTGCCCCGAACCCGCTTGTAGACCGCCCTCGGTTCCCTCGCCGCGGCCAGTGCCGACTTTGGCCGGTCGTCAGGCTGTGCCCGGCTGGCCAGCGGGTAGCGTTCGGGGTGATCCAGCGAGTCGACCGCCAGGTCCACGTCCAAGTCCGGCCAGTACAAGTGATGCGGCCTTGGGAGCGCGACGTTCGTCAGCTGTGCGATGGATGCGTCGCGAAACCACGGGAAGGCCTTGAACGACACGAACTTCTCGGTCTTGCTGATCAGCAGCCAGAATCCGTGCGACGAGACATTGGTGACCTCAACGTCCAAAGTGCCTTCTCCATGCGGCGCGGATTTCGTCCTCGTGCTCCGGGATCGTACGCAATGCAGTGTTGAGGCGACGTGTACTCAGCGCCCTTGGCGAATGTGGCTTCGCCCGGGGGTCGGCCTCCGCTCTGCCGGGCCAGTCGCCGAATTTCGGCGAGGCCGAATTTCGGCGAGGATGGTTTCCTTGTCAGGCATCCTGTCGTCTCGACTTCGCTTCGGCCACCGATTGCGCCGATCCGCCCTTAGCCCGCATTATTCACGAAGCGCGCGGCACCGGCCCCCCGCGCCACGACTCTTCGTGAATAATCCAGGTTAGATCGCGGCGTGGGGGCCGAGGACGAGCCGTTCGTGGAGCGCGGAGAGGATCTCGTCGACCGCGGCCGAGGCCCAGATGCGGAAGAACGGCGACGCCTGGAGCGCCCCGAACTCCCGGTCCACCCGTGCCCCGGTCGCTTCCAGGGTCTCACCCGGCCGGGGGACGCGGATGTGGCCGTAGACCAGCCGGTCCTTGTCGTAGATCCTCGGGTACTCGACGTAGTGGTAGAGGTACCGGAGGTCTCCCGTGTAGAAGACGGCCACCGGGATCGACTGCCAGGTCTGCCCCTTCTTCTCGTTCAGGAACTCGGCCATCAGGTCGGCGTTGCTGTCCGGCGCCTCGGCCAGGCTCGGGCGCTGACTCTGACCGAACCGCTGCCCGTCGCGGCGGAAGATCCGCAGCTCGAGGCCGCCGGCCTCGGCGAGGCGCTTCAGCATGGGGACGTCGCGCCGGCAGTCGGAGGACCACTCCTCGGCGATCGCAAGGATCCGCCGCGGCCCGTCGGACTGGGTCACCAGCCAGCGGATGGCCGCGGTCTGGGCGTCGGACAGCCGGAGGGAGTGGTACCAGCTCCGCATCCACCCGCTCCAGTCCCGACGCGCCTCGCCGCTGGCGGAGCCCTCCCGGCGAAGGTTCTCGGGACTCGCCACGTACTGGAGATACTGCTCGAAGGTCATGCCCGACGCGTAGCGCTCCGGCGTGACCACGGTCTTCGTCCGATCCATTGGGCCTCCGGTCCTAGCGTGACTCGAGGAGATACCGCGCGATGACCATGCGCTGCACCTCCGACGTCCCCTCGCCGATCTCGCAGAGCTTGGCGTCCCGGTAGAAGCGCTCCACCGGAAACTCGCGCGTGTAGCCGTATCCGCCGTGCACCTGGACCGCCTTGGTCGCGCACCGCACCGCGACCTCCGAGGCAAAGACCTTCGCCATCGACGCCTCGCGCATGATCGGGCGGCCGCGGTCCTTCCCGTAGGCCGCGCGGAGGGTGAGGAGCCGCGCCGCCTCGATCTCGGTGGCGAGATCGGCGAGCATTGCCTGAATACCCTGGAAGCGGCCGATCGGCCGGCCGAAGGCCTGGCGCTCCTTCGCGTACCGCACCGCCTGGTCGAGCGCCCCCTGGGCAAGTCCCACCGCCATCGCGGCCATGGCGACCCGGCCACCCTCCAGCACCTTCTTCGTGTCCTGGAAGCCTCGGTTGCGCTCGCCCAGGAGGTTCGCCTTCGGGACGCGAGCGCCGGCGAGGACGAGCTCGGCCGTGTCGGAGGCGTGAAGCCCGAGCTTCTTGTAGCGCTGGCCGGGGCGGAAGCCCGGCATCCCTCTCTCCAGGATGAACGCCGACACGCCGCGGCCGCCCGCGGCCGGGTCGGTCTTGGCCATGACGACCGCCGTCCCCGCGACGCTCCCGTTGGTGATGAAGGCCTTCGTGCCGTCGAGCACGAAGGCGTCGTCCGCCTCCACCGCCCGGGTCCGCATCGCCGCCGCGTCCGAGCCCGCGCCCGGCTCGGTCAGGGCCCAGGCGCCGAGGATCTCACCCCGCGCGAGCGGCGGCACGTACCGCTCGCGCTGCGCTGCGGTGCCGAAGCTGTAGATGTGGTTCGTGCAGAGCGAGTTGTGAGCCCACATCGTGATGCCCACGGAGCCGTCCACTCGGGACAGCTCCTCCACCACGAGCGCGTACGCGACGTAGTCGAGCCCGGCCCCGCCGTAGTCCGGCGGGACCAGCGCCCCCAGGAACCCGAGCGGGCCCAGCTTGGCGACGAGCTCCGCGGGGAACTCCTCGGTCTCGTCGTAGCGGGCGATGACCGGCGCGATCTCGGCCTCCGCGAACTCCCGGGCGGTGCGCCGCGCCAGCGCCTGCTCGGTCGTCAGCTCGAAGTCCATCGCCCGCCGCGCCGTCGCCGGTCAGATGGCGGCTTCAGCCGTCCCTTCCGACCGAGAAGGCCCGCACCATCATGAGGAGACCGTACGCGGCGAGCAGCCATGGCCCGGCACTGCCATCGCCGGCGAGCAGGGCGTCCACGAGCTCGGCCGGATGCCGCACCACCTCGGCCGCCGCCGGACCCGTGCGCACGAACTCCTCGGCGGCAAAGAGGAGGCACAGGACGCCGAGCGTCAGGCGCCAGATCATGCGGAGAGCCTCAGGAGCGCCTTCATCACCTTCCCATTCGGGTTCCGCGGAAGCACGTCGAGGACCTCCACGACCTCCGGTACCTTGAAGCGCGCGAGCCGCGCGCGAGCCCAGCCCCGAACGTCTTCGACCTCGAGCCGGGCCCCGGGCCGCGCCACGAGGCACGCCTTGACCCTCTCACCGTACACCGGATCGGGCAGGCCCACCACGGCGCCCTCCAGCACGGCCGGATGGGCGCAGAGCACTTCCTCCACTTCCACGCAGTACACGTTTTCCCCGCCCCGGGTGATCATGTCCTTGATCCGGTCACGGATGGCCACGTATCCCTCGGCGTCGAGGGCGCGGGCAAGGAGCCCGGGGAGGGAGGCCGGCCGGTCGGCGTAGCAGAGCACGTCCCGGCCCAGCCGGCGCTCCAGGCGGAGGCCGGCCGTCAGCTCGGGCGGCCAGGCCTCGAGGCCGCGGGCTCTCATCGAAGCCGGGCGGTAGGCCGGGGCCTGGCTCCCCGCCTCCTCGGCCGGCCCGGCGCGTCCGAGGCGATCGGGAGTGGCCCGTCAGGTCCGGGCAGGACGGACGTTCGCCGTCACGAAGGCGACGATGTCGCGCGTCGACGTGCCGGGCGTGAAGATCTCGCGCACCCCCTCGGCCTTCAGCCGCACGATGTCCTCGGGGGGAACGATGCCGCCGCCAAAGACCAGCACGTCGTCGACGCCCTTCTCGCGGAGGAGCTCGAGGACCCGGCCGAAGAGGTAGTTGTGGGCGCCGGACAGGACCGAGAGCCCGATGGCGTCGACGTCCTCCTGGATCGCGGTCGCGACGATCTCCTCGGGACTCTGGTGGAGGCCGGTGTAGACGACCTCCATACCCGCGTCCCGGAGCGCCCGCGCCACGATCTTCGCGCCCCGGTCGTGGCCGTCCAGACCAGGCTTCCCCACCAGGATCCGCAGCTTGCGTTCGGTCATGGGACGCGCCTGGCCGCGTCGGTGGAGAGGGCGACCGCCTGGTATCTCATCCGCGCGTCCTCACGCGCACGTCCTCACGCAAGCGCCCCCCGGATCTTCTCGGCCGCCGCCTGGATGCGCCCCCGGTCCCCGGCGACGACGGGCCAGTCGAAGCCCTTCCCGTCCCCGGTGAAGCGCGGAATGAGGTGGAAGTGAAAGTGCGGCACCGACTGGAACGCGGCAGCCCCGTTCGCCTGTAAGAGGTTGAGGCCGTCGGCGCGGAGGGCCTCCCGGATGGCCTTCCCCACGCGCTTGGCCGCCGCGATCGCCGCCCGGAGGTCCGCCTCGTCGGCCTCGAAGAGGGTCGCCGCGTGGGCGCGCGGGATGACCAGGGTGTGGCCCTCGTTCAGAGGGTTGATGTCCATGAAGGCGATCGTACGCTCGTCCTCGTACACCCGCGCCGAGGGGATCTGGCCGTCCCGGATCCGGCAGAACACGCAGTCCACGCGCAGCCCTAGCCTTCCTTGGACTGCTGGTCCACCTCAGCTTGGACCTCCGTGAAGACCTTCTTCGCGGCCTCGATGCGCTCCTTGGCATCCGGGGCCGTTCCCTCGGATTCCGCCTCGAAGGCCTCCACGGACATCTGGAGGGCCCGGCCCGCCCGGCCATAGAGGTCCTGGAGGTCCGAGGGCACCTGGAGCGCCCGCCACTTCTCGCCGAGCCGCCGGAACGCGGACGCCTTGGACTGCGAATCGAGCACCGTCTGCGTGAACAGCGCCTCGCCTTCCTTGAGGACCTGCGACATCTCGCGGGCCGCCGCGCTGGAGCTGCTCGCGGTCGGGACGACGGTGGCGCTGGCCGGCGCCGAGTACATCCGAAGGTCGCGCGACTGATTCATGCCCTCGATACGGCTGATGTCGGCCTTGAGGATCCGGATGATGCCGCCGCCACGGGTGAACTCCACCGCGTCTCCGGTGTCCCGCCAGGCGTCGACCTGGATCGTTTGGCCGTTCGTCAGGAAGATGACGTCGGCGCGCGCCGTGGGCGCGGCCGCCATCGCCACCACGAGCCCGACACCCGCTGCCAGCCCTCTACCCCTCACTGCTCCGCCCTTCTCCGGCGACGCCCCGCGCCGGCTCTCAGAAGATGATGGGCTCCCGGTAGCGCCCGAACGTCTCGCGGTACACCTCCGCGATCTCCCCGAGCGAGATCTGCGCCTTGACCGCGTCCACGAGGACCGGCATCAGGTTCTGCCCGTTCCGGCACGCGTCCGTGACGCGGCGCAGCTGGTGCGCGACCTCCACCGGGCTCCGGGCCGCCTTGACCGCGCGGAGGCGCTCGACCTGCTCGCGCTCGACCGCCTCGTCGAGCCGGAGGTACGGGATCGGCGGCTCGTCCGCCTGGACGTGGCGGTTCACGCCGACCACCACGCGCTCCCCGGCGTCCTCCTGGAGCTGCGTCCGGTAGCCGGAGTCCGCGATCTCTTGCTGCGGGAACCCCATGTCGAGGGCCCGGATCATCCCGCCGAGGTCGTCGATCTTCCGGATGAGGCGCCAGGCCTCGGCCTCCATCCGGTCCGTGAGCGCCTCGACGAAGTAGGCCCCACCGAGCGGATCCACGGTGTGGGTGACCCCCGTCTCCTCGGCGACGATCTGCTGGGTTCGGAGCGCCAGCGTCACGGCCGCCTCGGTCGGGAGCGCCCACGTCTCGTCGTAGGAGTTCGTGTGGAGCGACTGGGCTCCGCCGAGCACCGCGGCCAGCGCCTGGATCGCGACGCGCGCGACGTTGTTGAGCGGCTGCTGCGCGGTCAGGGAGACGCCGGCCGTCTGCGTGTGCATCCGGAGCCGCATGGCCCGGGGATCGGTGGCGCCGAACCGCTCCTTCATGATCGTGGCCCAGATGCGGCGGGCCGCGCGGAGCTTCGCGATCTCCTCGAAGAAGTCCGAGTGGATGTCGAAGAAGAACGAGAGCTGCGGCGCGAAACGGTCCACCGGCAGCCCGCGCTGGACGCAGGCCTCGACGTACGCGATGCCGTCGGCCAGCGTGAAGGCCAGCTCCTGGATCGCCGTCGCGCCCGCCTCCCGGATGTGGTAGCCGGAGATCGACACCGGGTGGAACTTCGGGACCGAGCGCATGCAGAACTCGATCATGTCGACGACGATCCGGACGGCCGGCGTCGGCGGGCAGATCCACTCCTTCTGGGCGCTGAACTCCTTCAGCATGTCGTTCTGGATGGTGCCGTCCACCTCGGTCCACGGCACGCCCTGCCGCTCCGCCACCGCGAGGTACATCGCGAGGACGACGGACGCGGTGCAGTTGATGGTCATCGACGTCGTCACCCGGCCGAGCGGGATGCCCTCGAAGAGCCGCTCCATGTCGTCGAGCGTCGAGACCGACACACCCTCGCGGCCGACCTCGCCGCGCGCCTTCGGGTGGTCGGCGTCGTACCCCATCAGGGACGGCATGTCGAAGGCGGTCGAGAGGCCGGTCTGGCCCTGCTCGAGGAGGAACTTGAAGCGCCGGTTCGTGTCCTCGGGCCGCCCGAAGCCGGCGAACATCCGCATGGTCCAGAGGCGTCCCCGGTACATGGTGGGATAGACGCCCCGGGTGAACGGGTACTCGCCGGGGAGCCCGAGCCGCTCCGTATCCCGCCAGCCCGGCAGGTCCGCCGGCGTGTACACGCGCTCGACGGACAGGCCGGACATGGTCTCGAAGGCCCGCTTCCGCTCGGTCGACCCGCGATCCTGGCTGCGCTCCTCGGTCACCGGGCTGGCCTCCCGTCGTCCTCGGTCGCGATCACGTGGCCTCCAGCAGCGACCGCGCGACGACCAGCCGCTGGATCTGGGACGTCCCCTCGTAGATCTGGGTGACCTTCGCGTCCCGGAAGAAGCGCTCGACCGGATACTCCTTCGTGTACCCGTACCCGCCGTGGACCTGGACCGCATCGGTCGCCACGCGCATGGCGGTCTCGGAGGCGAAGAGCTTGGCCATCGACGCCGCCGTGCCGTACGGCTTGCCCCGGTCCTTCAGCACGGCCGCGCGCCAGGCGAGCAGCCGGGCCGCGTCGACGCCCGTCGCCATGTCGGCGAGCATCCACTGGACCTGCTGGTGCTGCCCGATCGGGACGCCGAAGCTCCGCCGCTCCTTCGCGTACGCCACGGAGGCCTCGAGCGCCGCCCGGGCGATGCCGATCGCCTGCGCGGCGATGCCGATACGCCCGCCGTCCAGGGCCCGCATCGCGACCTTGAACCCCTCGCCCTCGCCCCCGAGACGGTTCGCCACGGGCACCCGGCACCCCTCGAACACGAACTCCGCCGTGTCGGACGCGCGCAGCCCGAGCTTGTCCTCCACCCGGGGAACGTGGAATCCCGCTGTCCCCTTGTCGACCAGGAGCGCGGTGATGCCGTGACGAGCCTTCTGGGCATCGGTCTGGACGAAGACCAGGGCCACGGTCGACTCCCGGCCGTTCGTCACGAACAGCTTGCGCCCGTCGATCACGTAATGGTCACCGTCGCGCCGACCCAGCGTCGCCTGGTTCGTGGCGTCCGATCCCGCCTGAGGCTCGGTCAAGGCGAAGCAGCCGAGCGCGCGGCCGGAGGCCAGGGGTCCGAGGAAGCGCTCGTGCTGGGCCGGCGTCCCGAACTTCAGCAGGGGGTCGCACACGAGGGAGTTGTTCACCGACATCACCACGGCGTGGGACGCGCAGGCGACCGCGATCTCCTCGAGGGCCAGCACGTAGGACAGCGTGTCGGCGCCGCCGCCCCCCAGCTTGTCCGGGACCATGATCCCGAGGAGCCCGAGCTCGCCCATCCGCTTCACCGTGGCGTGGGGGAAGCGCGCCTCCCGATCGCACGCGGCGGCGACGGGTTTGACCTCCTGCTCGGCGAACTCCCGCGCGAGGGTCTGGACCATCTGCTGCTCGTCCGTCAGCTCGAGCCTCATCGCCACCCTACGGGGTCAGACTTTGACTTCCCGACATTGCCGCACCGCGCAAGCAGCGAGGGGAGCGAAATGTCGGGAAGTCAAAGTCTGACCCCAATCAGCGCTTCAGCTTGCGGAACTCCTCCGTGAGGAGCGGGACGACCTCGAACAGATCCCCCACGAGCCCGAAATCGGCGATCTTGAAGATCGGCGCGTCGGCGTCCTTGTTCACGGCGCAGATGACCTTGGAGGTCCGCATCCCGGCCAGGTGCTGGATCGCCCCGGAGATCCCGCAGCCGATGTAGAGCTTCGGGGAGATGGTCCGCCCCGTCTGTCCGATCTGGAAGCGGTGCGGCTTCCACCCGGCATCGACGGCAGCGCGCGAGGCGCCCACCGCGGCGCCGATGACCCCGGCCAGCTCCTCGAGGAGCACGAAGTTCTCGGGGCCCTTGAGTCCCCGGCCGCCCGACACGACGATCTCGGCCTCGGTGAGCTCCGGGAGGCCCGTCTGCGCTTCTTCCCGCCGCTCCACGAAGCGCGTGGCCGGGGTCACCGCCCCGAGACTCTGCCGCTCCACCACCGGCGCGCGCCCCGTCTCGGTCTCCGCGGCCTTGAAGACGTTCGGACGCAAGGTGGCCAGGGAGGGCCCGGTCTTCCAGCGGACCTGCGACAGGAGCTTGCCGGCATACACGGGACGCGTTGCGACGAGCTGGCCGTCGGCCAGGCCGAACGCGACGCAGTCGGCGGCGATCCCCGCGCCGAGGCGCGCCGCCAGCCGCGCCATCAGCTCCCGGTGGCGGCTCGTGACCGCGCCCCAGATCGCCCGCGGGGACTCACGCCCGGCGAGGTCGGCGAGCGCCGGCACCCACGTCTCGCCCCGGTACGGGGCAAGCGCGGCGTCCTCCCACAGCCAGATCCGCGAGGCCCCCCAGGCGGCCAGCTGGTCGAGGCCCTCGGGCGCCGCGCGGTCGGTGAGCCAGACGGCCTCGACCGCGCCCCCGAGCTCGGCGGCGCGGCGGCGCGCCTCTCCGATCAGCTCCGCGGTGACCCTCTTCGGTTGTCCCTGCCGATCGTCCTCGACCACGCACCAGAACGCGCCTGCCATCGGGGTCTCCCGTGCCTCAGATTGCCTTGACGTCTTCGCGGAGCGTTCGTACGAGCTCCCGCGCCATGTCCTTCGGATCACCGGTGAGGATGCGCCCCGGCGGGCGCGGAGGCAGGGCCTCGAGCGCCACGATCTCGAGCGTGGGCGCCACGGTGCCGAGCCCGGCCGGCTGGAGGTCAGCGGCCTTCCACTCCTTGACCTCCTTCTTCTTGGCTCCCATGATCCCCCTGAGCGTGGGGTAGCGTGGCTCGTTCATGCCCTTCTGGGCCGTCACCACGCACGGCAGCGGCACGTCGAAGACCTCGAGGCCCCCTTCGACCTGGCGACCCACCCGGATGCGGCTCGCGTCCTCCGTGAGGGTCTCCTCCATGATCCATGACAGGCACGGCCAGCCGAGGATCTCCGCCACCTGCGCGCCCGTGGCTCCCATGTCATCGTCGATCGCCTGACGGCCGGACAGCACGAGCTGCGGACTCTCCAGTCTCACGACCGCCGCCAGCGCCCGGGCCGCGGTCAGCGTGTCCGCGCCCTCGAACGCCGGGTCGTTCACGTGGATGGCGCGGTCGGCGCCCATCGCCAGGCACGAGCGGAGAGCCTCCTTGGCCCGCTCCGGGCCGAGAGTCACCGCCACGACCTGATCGGTCGCCGCCTGGCCCCGCTTCTCCTTGATCCGGAGGGCTTCCTCGAGCGCGAACTCGTCGTACGGGGAGACGATCCAGGTGATGCCGGTCGGGTCGATCGTTCGCGGGTCGCTCCCGACCTTGACCTGCGTGGCGGTGTCCGGCACCTGCTTCACCAGGACGAGCATCTTCATGCGGCGGGCTCCTTTGAGCGATGCGACTGGGGCGATCCCGGGTCCGTCTGGTAACGCGTTGATTTTATTCACGCCACACGGCCGAAGTCAATGACGCGGGGCTCGAACTCGCGCGTCTCTGGCTCGCGAGCGCGTACAATCCTCGATCGAAGCCCGCCCGGGCCACGAGGGTCCCGTCGGGCTGCCCCACGACGCCATGGCGCCCCTTCACTCGGTCCCGACCGCGTGGCCCGACCTACGGGCGCTCGGGGCCTGTCTGGACGAGCCCATCGCGCGACGCCTCGGCGACGGCGGCCGGCAAGCGCTCCGCGTCACCCTCGCCCGCGCGACGCGGACCGATGACCTGATCGTCGCGGACGGCCTCCTGGTGGGACGCGTCCTCGGCCACGGCTCCGTGGCTCTCTACCGACCCGATCCGGCGGCTCCCCTTCGGCATCGCCTGCTCGAGATCGACCCGCGCGGCGGGGTGGCGGTCGTGCTCAACCGCGGCGCGCGGGGCGAGCTCCACGAAGCGTGGGTGAGCCTGGCGGACGGTAGCGCGGTCGGCGTTCTGCCCGGCGGCGCGCATCACCCCCTGTGGGGGCCCTCGGACCGCCTCGTTCACGCAACCTCTGGCGGCGTTCCGACGACGCTCACGCTCGCCGCGGCCGTCACCTGGAACGCCGTGGACCTGATTCCGCCCGTCGCCGAGCCTGGCCGGCTTCCCTCCGGCGCGGGCGCCGCCTTGCTGAACGTCCTCGCGGCGCTCGCGTGGGACCAGGGCCGGCCCGCGCTGCGCTACCGCGGCCCGTATCCGACGGAGCAGCTCTTTTGGAGCCTCACCGAGTCCTTTCGCTTTGGGCCTCTCGGCCCAGGCTTCGATCCTCGCGCGCGATTCCTGACGGACGCCGAGGTGACGTTCGCGCGGGGCGCGCCCGAGGAGGTCCCCGTCGACTGGATCCCCGCGCCTCACGAGCGACGGGTCCACTCCGACGGTCTCGTCGTCCAGCTTCGAGACGGCATCGAGCGGGTCACCTGGCAGGGCCGCACCTACCACCGGATCGAGTGCCAGGGGCTTCGCCGGCGGGAGCACCGCGTCGTGCGCAGCGTCGAGGCCGGGGACGGAGCGCGGCGCTACCTCGCATCCCTCGAGGCCCTCGGCGCCGTGGTGGAGGACCACGTCACGCTCGACGAGCAGGGAAACCCGCTGGACCGCCACCTCCCCGTTCCCGACCCGGTCCTCGAGACGCCTCTGGCCGGGCCGTGGCGCGAG
Source organism: Methylomirabilia bacterium (assembly GCA_041497395.1). Classification (GTDB taxonomy): domain Bacteria; phylum Methylomirabilota; class Methylomirabilia; order Rokubacteriales; family DASRDR01; genus DASRDR01. Next base: position 2,394 of record JBGQGN010000007.1, on the reverse strand, counting down.
GCCCTGGGCGCGCTCCTGCCCCTCGAGGCGACGCCGCTCCTCACGGGAGCGATCGAGGCGGTGTGGCCCGGGATCCACCTGGCGTGGGGACCGGTTCCCGGAGACCTCGTCGAGACGCACGCGACAGCCCTCCGGCTCTCACCGAAGCTCGGGCGCGTCTACCGGTCCGTGTGGGCCGACGCCGCCGCCGGCGCACGTCGCGCCCTGGCGCAGCGGCTCGTCCGCGAGATCCTAGGGTTGATCGGCCCCGCCGTCCGCGATGCCGCGGTGGCCTGGCTGGAGGCGCTCCCCGCGACGCGGCAAGAGGCCGAGCTGGCGGCGGCCGCCCGCCGCGACCGGGTCGCGCTGGCCTCGGCCGCGCTCGCGCCCCTCGGTCGCCTGCTCGACCTCCTCGAAGCCGGCGCAGCGCTGCCCGGATGAGTGATCGCGGTTCGCAGCCTCCCCCGTCTGCCGTGAATTCTCTTGGGACCCGCTCAACCGCCTGCTAGCGTCGCGCTGGACTGTCGAAACGGATCACCTTGCGGTTCACGAGCTCCCCCCGGATCCGGCGTTGAACCAGCCCAGAGTTCCGGATCCCGAGCGCGACGCGGGCGGGGTCGCCTGGCGTGCACTCCTGTTCAGCGCGTCAACGGCCGCGGCTGTCGGCGTAGTCCTCTGGAACGTCTGGTGGTTGGCGGGCCACGAGCCCGGGACCTTCAGAGCTGGCCTCAAGGGGCACGGGCCGGATCCGTACGCGTGGCCCCGACTGCTCGCGCTCTGGGTGCCGGCCGCCCATGTGCTGTTCGCGTTCGCCTACGCGCTGCTGGCGCGATGGGATCCACGGCGCGCCCTGCGGCGACACGTCCTCGCCGATCAGGTCAGCCTGGCCCTGGTGCTCCCCCTCCTGGCCGCGCTCCCGATCGTCGGCGTGGACGGCGATTGGCGGGCCATGCTGGGGATCTGGTTCACGCTCTTCATCGGCGCTAAGGCGGCGATCCTCGTCGGCGGCCTGTGGCGCTGGCTGACGAGCCACGCGGTCCCGGCACCGCGGGCGAGCGTCGGGATCTTCCTGGGCGCCTTCCTCCCCTACCTCTTCCTGGGCGCCCACGTCATCACCGCCATGTCGAGCACCAGCGACGAGCCCTACTACCTCCTCGTGTCTCACAGCCTCCTCCACGACGGCGACATGGATCTCGCGAACAACTTCGCCAGGCGGGACTATCTCCCGTTCTACTGGGGGGAGCTCCCCCGGGACTTCCGGGCGATCCGGCCCGGCCCGGATGGACAGATGTTCGCCCGGCTCTATCAGGGCCTTCAGCCGGTCCTTCTGCTCCCGGGCTACGCGGCGGGGGGACGGGCGGGCGCCGTGATCACGATGAACCTCTTCGGGGCCGCCGCGCTCCTGTTCACGTTCCGGCTCGCGCTGGCGAGCGGGGCCAGTCTTCGCGCCGCCTTTCTCGCGTGGCTTGGCGCGGCCTTCAGCCTCCCGTTCGTGACCTATGGGGCGTCGCCCTTCCCGGAGATCTCGGGCGCGTTCTTCGCCACGGCGGCCGCCTATCTCCTGTGGCACTCTCGCCTGACTCGGGCCGCCGCAGTCACCGCGTCGCTCTGCCTCGTCGCGATGGTGGCCACGAAGACCCGGCTGTTCCTGCTGGCGCCGCCCATCGTGTTGGGCTTCCCGCGCCGGGCCAGCTGGAAGAGCCTGACGCTGGCTGTCGGAGCGCTGGGGGCCACGGGCGCCATCGCCACGGCCTACGATGCCCTCTTTCTCAGCGGGCACGTCGTCTGGCAGTCGAGGGGCGGGGGGGTCCTCAGCGCGCTCGGCTGGTTCCTGAGCTGGACGCTTCGGGCTCCTCTCGAGTATCGGGGACATCTCGGGCTGCTCTTCGATCAGGAGTTCGGCCTCCTCGTGACGGCGCCCGTGTTCGCACTCGCGCTCGCCGGGATCGTCGTCGCGGTCGCCGAGCGGCGGTGGCGCCTCCTGCTGCTCACGGCCGGGCCGTTCGCATGCGCCTGGTACTACCTCGGGGCTGCCGCACTCGGTGGAATCGCGTCGCGCGGCCTCTCCCAGTGGTATGGAGGCTTCAGCCCTCCGGCCCGGTTCCTCGTGGCCAGTCTGCCGCTCTTCGCGGTTCTCGCGGCACCGGCGCTCGACCGTCTCCGCGGACGGCTGGGCTGGGGCATCACCGCGGCACTCTTCGCGATCACCCTCGTCTACACGGCCGTGATGTCGGCCTGGCCGGCCTGGCGCTTCCAGGACGCCACGGGCCGGACGGAGCCCCTGCTCGCCGCCTTCCGCCGCACCGGCCTGGATCCAGGGCGCTTCCTCCCGACCTTCATCACGCCCGGCGCCGGGTGGGAGTGGCCGGCCCTGGGGCTGCTCGTCCTGACCCTGCTCGCCGGGTATGCGCTGGC